>CAKZKY010000001.1 GCA_937124575.1 uncultured Pseudomonadota bacterium
AGGGCCATTGGAACCCGCGCCATGAAAGAGGTTCAGGAACAGGTTCTGGAGAAAGGGTTACCATGGATTCAGAGAGCGTTTGTGGTTGATGAATGGTATATTACCGCATACGAGCCGATCAAAGATATTCAAGACAGGATTATAGGAATCCTGTATGTGGGCATTCTTGAAAATAAATATGCTGTGATGAAAGAGAGACTCATCCTCGTTTTCTTTCTTCTGGCCATGTCCGCCATGCTGGTGGCTCTCACGGTCTCCTTTCTTCTTTCCTGGAAGATTCAGAGAAAGTCACTGTAAAAAGAATCAACCGATTATTCTTCTTTGTCTTGAGACTCTTCATCCTTTCCCTTCCCCCTTAACCCTTTCCGGATGCCGGAGATCAGAAGCCATAGCACGATGAGGACAATGCCAATGGCCAGGACATTTGGCGCCCCGATCTTTCTCAGGAAATCATTAAAAAGTTCCACCGTCTCCATTACAAAGCTTCGTCCGTGTATCCTTTCAATTCCATAACCATTTTTAAACCAAAGAATTCTTCATTGTCAACGAGAACAATAGGCATGTTCATCTGTAAAAAGAGATGTGATGAGGAACTGTCTTAGCCTGAGGCTGTAAAAGGAATAGGAATTGAAGAATCAAATCTATGACATTGGGAGCATGGAAAAGGACTTATGCCAAGACACTTACCCAAAATTGTTAACCTAATTTAAGAATTTTTTTAAAAACCTCTTTAGCTTTAGGCCTCCTCTCATGTTTGAGGCAAGATTACCTACCGGAGTCAGGCACAGGCATTAGAAGTAACCCTAAAGGGTGTCACTTAAAAGGAATTTAGCAAAGTTGCTCAATTTCGGTTATACTGCATTGAATCTTTTTGTTAGATAATTCGGTTGAGCCTTTGGCAGCAATGACTGAGTAGTTCAACTTATGAGAGGTTCTGCTGTGAAGGTCTGGGGAACCTTTGCCTCCCGTATCTGCGCAATGCACCCGCTTCCTTTTATATTTTTTTGTAAAATGTGAGGTCTATTGATGGGAAGAAAATATATCATGGCGTTAGATCAGGGAACCACGAGTTCCCGGGCAGTCATTTTCGACCACCAGGGGAAGATCATTAGTATAGCCGCCAAAGAGTTCAGGCAGATATTTCCCCGACCTGGATGGGTAGAACATGACCCTATAGAAATATGGGACACGCAAATGGAAGCGGCCCGCCAGGCCCTGGATTCCGCCAATCTTTTACCCAAACAAATTGCTGCAATCGGGGTTACCAACCAACGAGAGACGACTTTAATCTGGGACAAGGAGAGGGGCCGGCCTGTATATCATGCCATTGTGTGGCAGTGCCGAAGGACTGCCCAAAGTTCTTCTGAAATCAAAAAAACGAAATTCGCAGAGAAGATTCGCAGGAAGACGGGATTAGTGATCGATGCCTATTTTTCAGCTACTAAGATCCAGTGGATTTTGAACCACCAAAATAAGATACGCCATGCCGCTGAAAGAGGAGAACTGTCCTTTGGCACAGTGGATAGTTGGCTGGTATATCATCTGACGGGCAAGAAGCTCCATATTACGGATTATTCGAATGCTTCCCGGACGATGCTTTACAACATTCATAATCTCTCCTGGGATAGGGAGATCTTAAATTATTTTCATATCCCTGAACAAATCTTACCGGCTGTCCACGGTTCCAGCGAAATCTACGG
>CAKZKY010000002.1 GCA_937124575.1 uncultured Pseudomonadota bacterium
ATTGTGACTTTCTCCGGCATGGCGCTTCCCTAAGAAATAAACACACATGGCATCACAGGCAGCAATGCAAGAATGGATAGCATTGATAGCAGCTGCATTCCACCCTTTAATAGCAAATGAATTTTTTGCTGCCTGTAAACATTCTTCAGCTCGCTTGAGATAATTAGCGTACAATGACTTCGCAACATCTCTTGTTTTAAATTTAGGTGTCATAATTTATCCTTTCTTTTCTGGGATGATTTCGAGACCTTTATTAATTTCAGAGATAATCTTTAAGTTTTTCTTTTGCTTCATTTCCTGTTCCGTCAAGATATAAGGGGCTAATCTATTTCCATAAACCTCAAAACATAAATTGGATAATTTCTCTATTTGAGGCTCAAGTTTCTTTTTGCTTTGTTTATCTTTGACTAAAATAAAGACATCTATATCGCTGTTCGCCTTTTCTGAATCATCTGCTACAGAGCCAAACAAGACTACTCTATTAATCAAAGTTTTGGGTAAATTTCTTACAAGTAACTCTTTTAAATCTTCTAAGGGGTGTTTAATACTTGAAACTCCCTTAATCAATTCAGATAAGACTTTAAAGGCATAGCTTTTTCGATTCACTCTCCATAAATGTGCCTTTCCTACAGTAATAAAGTCTACGAAATTAATATCAGCAAGTTCTCGCATAGTTCTATTTACGCTCATATGAGAAACTTTTAGCACAGAAGCTATCTCCCTCTCACTCATAGAAGCTTCATGAGTCAACAAAAACTTTATAATTTTTACTTTTGTTTTTGAATTTAATATATCCAATAGTGAAATACGAAATTTCATCTTAATTTCCTTGTAACATATCTGTTACAAGTGTAACATATTTAAAAGAATTTTCAAGTATTTTTATAGTATACTCCGCGCTCTACCCTGAAA
Organism: uncultured Pseudomonadota bacterium; assembly: GCA_937124575.1. GTDB lineage: Bacteria > Desulfobacterota > BSN033 > BSN033 > UBA1163 > RBG-16-49-23. The sequence goes on from CAKZKY010000002.1 coordinate 913, forward strand.
TCCTTCAAAATATCCTAAAATTATTTTTAAAAAATCTTGCCCAGCAAAAAGGAATTGAAAGGAATCTTTTAATCAAAAAATTCATCAAAAATATTTTTTATTCAAAAGAGCAAATGCAAATAAACCTTTATTATTCAGAGGATTTTGATGCTTTCAAAAATTCAATCCTTCCTTCAGGAGTTGGGTTGGGTGGGTATCAAAAAGAAAAGGGAACTTCCGTTTTTCCTTCCGAAAATCCCCAGTTCGTATTATCAAGAATGGCTCCCCCCTCAAAATCGCTTCAAACCGTTCCAATAATTTTCCCCAATTCTATCCATCAATCTAAGATAAGAAACCTGAAGAAATGAACCCACCTCTCCCTTTCGGCTTGGTAGCCTTCGGCTACCTGTGTCCTCGCCTTCGCTCCATTTTATTTTTATGGAAAGGAATATCCAATTTACTCAGTCGCCAATAATAATGGAAAAATTAATAAAGTCGCTAAGGTTCGTCCACGCTCTTGCTTCCGCAAGAGCAAGCCGAAAATCCCACATCGCAAGGCTCGCCCAATTCCATCGGGCTCGCACTTGCTTCCCCCACCCACCAGCAGTCACAGTCGGTCGGCTTCAGCCCCTTCGGGTCTTCCGCACCGCCCTTTGTGTGCCTGCTCCCCCTTAAAGGAATTTTCCTCCCTACTTTGCTCAAAAATATCTTAACATTTGATGTATTATTTTGTATTATTTTGGTAGATTTTGTTTTTTGATAAAATAGGGGTAATGTCAAGCATTTTGTGTAAATTCACTAGAGGGCATCAGCTGAGGACGGAACATGGCGGTCAGCACTTTCCCGATAGGGCTTTTCCTCCAATGCAATTCCATCTTCAAACAGATGAAGGTCAGGAGATTGTAGCAAGCTTTCTCTCCGGCTACGATCTCCATCACCTTCGTCCTCCGTTTAAATTCCTTGTTCAGCCTTTCGATGATGTTTGTTGTCCGAAGCGAGATCCATTCCTCGGGAGGGTACTTGAAAAAAGTGAGACAGGAGTCAATGGAATTCTCTAGACATCTGACCGCAGAGGGAACCTCCTGTTCCCACCGATCTCGGAAGGCCTGGAATAGCTCCTTCGACTTCTGGAAGGATGGGGCGTAGAAGATGGAGCGAAGATCGGTGGCCACCTCTTGTTTGACCTTTGCCGGCACTTTGGCCAGGACATTGCGGGCCACATGCACCTGGCAGCGCTGGACTTCCGCCTTCGCAAACTCCTCTCGAAACACACTCTCTAAGGCGGAGAGCCCATCCATCACACCCAGGGTTACCAGTTCACTTCTCAAGCCCCGTCTCTTGAGGTCTTTGAAAAACTCCCGCCAGGTCGAGGCGGACTCTTTGTCTCCGGCCTGGAATCCTAAAACCAGTCTCTGGCCGTCCTCTCGAACCCCGATAACTACAAGTACAGGAACGTTTTCCACGCTGTCGGTCACACGCATCTTAAAATTGACCCCATCGATAAAGAGGTACTTGATCCGTTCCCCTGACAGGTCCCGCGTGCGCCATCCCTCCACAGCCTCCACCAGTTCCCTAGAGACACGACTGACCTCTCCTGCCGAAACCTTCCGGCCCAGCAGCTTCTCTGAGATCATCGAGAGAGTCCGGGTGCTCACCCCCGTCAGATACATCACACAGATGTCCTGGCGAAGCTCATCTTCGTACCTTTTGCTCCGGGGAAGAATCTGGCTTCGGAACTTCCCCTTCCTGTCCCTCGCCATCCGAATCAAGACTTGTCCAATCCTCTTGAGGGTGAACCGGCGATGATAAGACCCATTTCGATGATTCCGTTCTCCCCTTTGCCGCTCATAAGGAAGACGACCGAGAAAATCCGTCAGCTCCGTCCTGATCAGCTCCGAAAGATACTGGCCTGTGGTCTCGCGAATCTCTTGCCTCATCATCTTAAAAAGCTTTTCCGGTTTCTCCTGGATGCTCTTGCAAAGCTCCTTGAACTCTGTTACGCTGAGTCCAATCTCCATAGGCTCTTTCTCCTTTCTTTTAGGTGTTTGACATCAAACCCTATTGTAAGGGAAAGAGCCTTTTTTTCTACCATGCTCCCAATTTCACACAATAAATTTTACACTACCTGCGCCTTAGGCTTTGGATGAGAAAAACCGGTTTTCTTCTCCTCTTCCTATTATTAGTTCCGGCCCTCTATTCTGCCGACTGGTACGTGCGTCCTGCTGGGGGGAATTATGGAGCCGAGAACGGGACAAGCTATGCCAATGCCTGGGACGGCCTTCCCAACGTGAAATGGGGAACAGGCGGCGTCCAGCCCGGCGATACCCTCTGGGTCTGCGGCCTCCATATCCATGCGATGCTCAGTAAGGGATACGTCGCCACCCAGGGACAAATCCCAGTGATTTCCGGCAAGGGCGAATCCACCAGAGTAACCATCCGCGGCGACTATCCAGGAGACCCCGGAATCGTCTGGGGCAATTATAAACCGAATTACGAAGCCTGGGTTTATGAGGGAAATAATGTCTGGAGCATAACCCTTCCTGGCTATACAGAGGCCGACTGGTGCTTCTTCGATATCACTGCCACCAGCTGGACTGTCTCCTCGCCCGTCAGCTCTCTCCAGGCATGTCAAGCCACCCCAGGTTCCCATTATCTCGCCGGCCAATCAGCAGGCTCAAAAATCTACGTCCACTGCCCCGATAACGGAAATCCTACCGGAAGATTCTATCTCCCCTTCTATGGATACGATTTTGTCAACCGAGGCGGAAAATCCTACATCACCTATCTCAACCTGAAACTCTATGCCATGGGCAATGGCCTCTCCAGTCCCAATGACGCCCATCACATGAGATGGCAGGGATGCACTATGCACTACAGCGGCCATGCTGTTTTTCCCCTTTACGACGGTTGCCATTATATAGAAGTTATCGATTGTGATATCGCCCATGCTGGCAATGGAATCTATATTATCAGCAACACGAACAACGCCGCTTCCAACTGTACGTTCAGAGGAAATACCATCCATGACCTCGGAGTGAGAGCCTCTCTGCAAAACGGCGACGCTCATGCCGTAGGGATTCAAGGCGGACATGATAACATCATCGAGGATAACTACTGCTACAACTGCGGAGTGGCCATCTGTCCCTATGCCTTCCCGAATCAGACGCTCACAAACACGATCATCAGAAGAAACTTTATCAAGAACAGCCATCAACTCGGCGGCAACCCTGGATACGGAATCTCTCTCCAGTGCAGCAATGACTCTCTCGGTGATAAGAGCGGGAATAAGGTCTACCAGAATATCGTCGTCAATTGCTCCGTCGGCATCAGAGTTCAGTTCGAAGATGAGGTGGAAGTCTATAATAATGTCATCTCTAACTGCGGGAATAGCTTCGAGTCAGCCAGAAGTTTCGAAAATTACGGACCTAGTGTCAAAGCCAGAAACAACATCAGCCTGAATCCTTCCTCTTACCATGTCTATTTTGCCACTTCCGGAGCAAACTCCCTCTGCGACTATAATTACAACCTGTATTATCCTGATGGGGGATCGAAGTTCTTCTATAATTCAGGCAACTACAATTTCTCGAGCTGGAAAGCAATCTCCAGACCAGGCAACACGTTTGATCCAAATTCCCGGCTCGCGGACCCCCTCTTCATCTCCCCAGTCAACGAAAATTTCATGCTCCAGTCCTCCTCCCCAGCCATCGATGCCGGCATCAATGTCGGCCTTACCCATGACCGCGCCGGTACCCCTATCCCCCAAGGCTTCGCCCCTGATATCGGCGCGTATGAATATGTCTTCGGTGGCAATCCTCTCATTGCGAGCGCCTCAGCTTCCCCCACCTCAGGACAAGCTCCTCTTACCGTGAACTTCACAGGGAGTGCATCTGGAGGATCATCTCCCTATAATTATAGCTGGACATTCGGCGATGGAGGGTCCTCCTCCTCTCAGAATCCTTCTCACACATATTCTTCAGCTGGCAACTATACCGCAACGCTTACCGTAACCGATAGTCAAGCCGCAAGTGCAAGCAAATCCATTTCAATCACAGTAACATCACCGCCTCCTCCGCCTTCGCCACTCGTCGCCTCCGCCTCAGCTTCCCCCACCTCAGGACAAGCTCCTCTTACCGTGAACTTCACAGGGAGTGCATCTGGTGGGGTCTCTCCATACTCTTATGCCTGGAATTTT
>CAKZKY010000003.1 GCA_937124575.1 uncultured Pseudomonadota bacterium
GGCCTAATTTCTGCATATCTCACCCTCGGACAACTCACGGTTACGATATTGCCCGCTCCTCCGTTGGCTGAAAGCTGTAGAGCGCCTAAGGTTCCCGGTGTTCTCCATTTGCCATAAAAATCATACGTCGCTACCGGCGGGAGTTCCGGATCGAGAGAACCCTTAGGATTGCGGCCTGTGATCACAACGCCGACGTGCCCCGACGGAGATGAAAGGCTCTCTTTTTTGGCCAGGACATTGGCTATGTCGATTTCAACTTTTGAGCAGAGGGCCGCATAGGAATCGAGTGTGAGCGATGCATTGAGAAACGCAGGCGGAACAACCGTAGAATACGATACCGATGTTAGAAGTGCTCCATCAACCACTTCGAAGTCAGCCCCCTCGAATTCAAAATGGAGAATTCCAGGTTTTCCAACCTCCATCGTGAGCCTAACTGTCCCGCGTGCCGCCCAGAGCCGTTTGATCATGCCATCCACATAGGCCGCGATGGTCAAGGACTTGTTATTGCCCTGATTGTCGGAAGATGGCCGGTAGGTCACCGAAGTGCCGCCAACGATTGTTTCTGAAAATCCGCAGGCCTTCATCAGTTTTCCCCAGAAGGGAGCGGTGCCTGCCGTGCCGGAGCCGACCAACTCAACATCAAAGGCGATTTTTGCAGATCGCTTTCCCGAGATACTCGGATATTTTGAAAGAGATTCCCTCACCGGATCTCTCCCGTGCATTTCAATGGCGGGAGTCCATACAGGATTGAAGGCCAGGAAAGCGTCTGTCGCCGCAAGAGTTTCTTTTGTAAATTCAGTGGCTTCGAGTTTAGCCGCTATCTGTGTGCGATGTAGTATACGTCCCATCTTTTACTCCTCCTTATCCCTCTCGCCCTCGTCCTCTCCTGCCGGGGGAGAGGCGGTGGAAGATTGTTCGATCTCATTTCCATCCTTATCAACGATATAGGTCGTTGCCTTTCTGACCGTCATGACAAACGAGTTCGGGTCTTTTTTTTCTTCGCTCATGATTGCCTCCCTTAATAAATAATCCTTTCCTTCGCATAGAGCGAAAGCTCGCAGTAGTGGCAGAGCACTCCTCCGAACGTTCTCACCTCGATGAGATCAACCTGCGCCCCTGCCCTTCCCTCATAAGGAGGACCGGTGTCAGGATAGATCGATTCGCATGAACCGTTGAGATTATAATTTGTCCTGAATTTATCGCGGACAGCTTCGATCAGGTCCTGAAAAATCTTCTCCGAAGCGCCTGCGTCATCCAGGCTGTAGACGCCTCGGATTAAGAAATGATGAAGAGAAAAATTCCGGTTAAACGTATCGACCCATTCCTGCGTCTTTGTCCTCGTGATCATCCAGCCGTTGATCTTATCCTGATTAGATGGTTTAAATAATTGAAGCGCCTTTGCCCAGTCCACAGCCCATCGCTCGTAATCATGGACCACGCCGATGCCGGCCACCGATTCAAGAATTATTTTTATCTGAGTTCGAATGTTGGCAACGCTCATTTAAACCTCGCGGCGATCCGTTCGCCAACCGATTTCAGAATATTTTCAATCTTTACATAGCTTGCCGCCAAACCCCTCGTGAACATCAAAGCCGGCCTCGTCCCTTTTTGGGCAATGGAATACCAGACCTTCCGGCCTGCCTCTACGTCTCCGAGCTTTCTCAGCCCCCAGAGTTCAAGCGCTTCAAGCGGCGCCCAGTGAGGCCTGGTCCCATACTCCACAGGCTCTGCATATTCCAGCGGAGTTCCGACCTCAACCCTGTCTCCGATAAGTTGAGCCGCAATCGTCTTCCTTAATAGCCCTGTAACGCCCACAGGCGTCCGTGCTATCACCTCTTTTTCAAGAACCAGCCCTGCCTCGTAAAGAACGGCCCTCTTCTCTTCCTTAAAAATCTCTGGAGATTTCTCAAAGACTTCTTTGTTGGGCCATTCGACCTCAACCTTATAATCAATCAATGTGTCAGACTCCCTTTCCTTCTCGAAGAGACATGTTCTCCTCCGATGGCGCTCGATGGAGTTGTCTCCCCTTCCTTGATTCCGAGATGATCCAGGTAGATCTGTTTCTGCATCTTCGCCCTTGCGCCATACTCCTGGCTTTTGGTCCGGTAGTTGACGCTGTCTGCCCCGATGGTTGCATCAGAGGTCTGCGCATAATAAGATGCGAGCGCGCCGGAGCAGAGACTTGCCGCAAGATTGCAGACCGCATCTTCGTCAGACGCGGGGATCGTATTCTCCGTTTCAGATAGCAGATGAAGGGCCGTATAGGTAATCCTCATCTTTTCGCCGGATGAGGGATTGTCCTTAAGAAAACGAATGAACTGGCCTGTTTCATTCTCATAGACCATATAATCTTCTTCATCCACGTAAATGGGCTCCCGCTCATCGGCCGGATATTCAATGCGCTTAATTTGCGAAAAGCCTTTAACCCACGAAACAAGATGGATTGAGATCGAATAATCATAAGCTCCGCTTCCAGCGATGTCTTTAATAACTTCGCGGGGACGGTGTTTCGAATAGATTTTCACCGCCTCCTGAATAAAATTGTCTCGATCAAGATCAGTCAGTTTTCCTGCGTCATCCCGCACGATCTCGGAGACCTTCGACTTAAATTGATAATAATGATAGGCCAACCTTAACTCCCCTGTTTAAGGGACAGCCCCTCAAAAAGAGGCTGTCCCTATGGATGCTCCCCTGCGTCAAACAGGGAAGCATCTGTTTTTGGTTATGCTACAATCGACCCGTCCAGTCCCCGGTAATCGATCACTGCTCCGCCATAGACATGGCGGATTTTGTATGTGAGCTTGTCGTTATTAAACATTGACCCAACGGTCGGCAAATCCTGAACAAAGAGTTCCGGATTTTCCTCCCCATCTATAAACCCGATCTCAATGGTCGGACAATCTGCCGGATTGGCGCTGAGATACCAGTTATTGGGGTCCGTCCAATAAACGACCTCGATCATCTCCAGCCTCCACTTCTTAATAAAATCCGGCGCTGTGGGTTGATACTGTCCCAGGTCTGGCGCTGTGATAAGATCCCAGGCCGTTTTGGCAAGCTCCGGCGGAACGAGAATATACTTGGGAAGGAGCCCGAGCCTCTTCCCAGAACTCATCTCCGCTTGCTTGATCATCCGGGTCCGCCCGTCATAAAGCGACGTTGAGCTCAGGGGGGCCGACCCAAGATTGCCGTGCGTGGCGTGAAAGAGATTCACCGAGTCATAGATCACGGGATTTGTGGCGATGAAGTCAAAGACAAACTCATAGATGGTTCTTGCCGCCGCCCTCCCGAGTCTCTGCGGTATCCGACGAATCGCGCCGACATCATCGTTCTTGATCATCTCAATCGTAATATCCTCTGTCCCGCCCCTTTTGATTGCCGCATAGGTGGCTTCCTCATCTCCAGGAGAGGTCAGGGCAGTATAGGGCCCGCCTTGCGCAACAGTGGGAAGATTGCCATACCCACCGAATCTCACCCTCCGCTGAGTCCTGAAGTCAGAGATCGGAACAACATCAACGATCTTTCGCCAGTCATCCAGTCCGGCCTCCACATATTCCTTGACCATCTTCCGCGTGACGCTGTCGCCGAAGATCTCAGCCCACGAGGTGGTCATCAGACTTCCACGGAGCCTTACGGCCTGGTCAATGCGCCCGGTAATCTTCTCATCGCCCGTGATTCCGACATAGCAGGCCTTGAAGCTATGCACTTTCCTTTCCCAGAAGTCTTCTAACATCTGGAGCTTTAAGTCCATTTCGTCTTTTACCACTTTCACATCGCCCGCCCCTTTGACAGAACCTGAGCCGGTGAGCTTGTCCACATACTCCTTCTCTTCTCTGATCGCGGCCCTGAGCGCTTCGGTCTCAAAAATTTTTCCATCAAACTGTTTCCTGATCTTTGCCTGCGAAAGATCAGAAAGCCCAGAATCCCGGAGTTCATCTTTCAGGGTTAGTGAGCAGGCCAGAACCCTCAGATCTTCCGCTGTCTTTTTGACCCTTTCGAGTTCATCTTTAAAAACTTGTTCTTCCATTTTTTCTTCCTCCTTTTCATTTTTTAATGCCGCCGCAAGCCTCAAAAATCTTCCTCCTGCCGCGGGTTCATAAACCACATCAACCATGACATTTGAAATCTCAACAGGGGTTTTCATCCTTTTCCCGTCGACGATTTTCGTCCCAAACTTCCCTCCGACATCAACGCTGAGCCCGATAAGATCCGGGTTCCCCCTCTCAAAGCTGTCTACAATCATTTCTTTGAGCCACTTCGCCGATTTGAGGATATGGAAAGTCCCTTCGAGTCCTGTTTCATTCTCTTTGACCTCTTCGATCCAGCCCACCAAGTCCCGGACCGATTTTCCATAAGGATGGGGATGGGCCTGGTGCTGGGCCTCGCTTAACGCAAAGACCTTGGCGCCGTTGTATAAAGAAATGGCTGATCGAATGACGTTTGGATCCCAGTATATATTCCCCTGCCGGTCAGGCCCGAAATTGATAATCTGAACCCTCCATTTATATCCTGCCTCGTCTCCTTCGCCGATGCTCGATCTTAGCCTCGCATCAACATTGATGATTGCAGAATTTTCCTCAGAATGATTCTGAGCGAAAAACCTTTCTTTATGGGCCTTGCGCGCCGCTTCGGCTTTTTCAACCGGCACATAATCTTTCTCGACCTCGATCTCATCGCCGAACTTCAGTTCTTCTTCTTCGATGGAAAAAGGAATTTTAAAATATTTTCCATCCCGGCTGATGATCGCATGATCCATATAAACATCGACAATATAGATATCGGGCATGGGCTCAGGCTCAGGCATTATTTTCGAATAGATCATTTCCCGGATCTGGTCCAGGCTTAAAGCTGCTTTCATTTTCTTTCCCTCCCCCCTTCGTTATGGTGTTTTAATCTCCTTTTTTCTTTTTATATAATTCGAGCTTTTGGCCGTCGGCGGTCACGATCACGATACGGTCGCCGTAATCTCTGGACCCGATCACATCTTCAGGTTTGAGGGCTCGCTCTAAAGGTTTGTATTCCCATGTCATTTTGCCGTCTTTTTCTACCATCTTCTTTTCGGCGTAATGAAATTTAAGGCCCTTGAT
>CAKZKY010000004.1 GCA_937124575.1 uncultured Pseudomonadota bacterium
TTAATCAGTTATCTTGATCCATAATTAGAACTTTAGTAGAGGAGCCTCATTCGATCCAAGAAACGAATTGACATTCGATCAAAAATTGTGGTAAGAGATCAATACCAATTGAACCTGTATTCAGGTGGCTTTAGGCCATAAAAGGGAACCTCGTGAGAATCGGGGACGGCCACGCCGCTGTGATCGGGGACGAAACCTGCCAGAATCCACTACCCTTCGACAAGCTCATGGTGGGAAGGGGCAGGGAGGCCTGAGGTATTCGAGGGCTTCAGGCCAAGTAGGATGATCCGTAAGCCAGAAAACCTGCCTGAATGCACTTCACGCTAAAGTCTTCGGTGGGAGACAGTGAAGGGTGATGAAAAAAACCCAGTCTTTCTTCTGAAGACTGGGTTTTTTATTGATCGGTTTAAAAGATGGATCGAAGCTTCAAACTAAAATTATTTTTATCCATATCGTTGGGAGTCCACCTCTCTGTCCTTTCCCTTCTTTCCAATCTTATGCCCAATTTTAAGAGCACTCAGCTTCCTCGGCCCAATATCGAGATCTCTTTTATTCCTCCCGTGAACGAAGAGAGGGAGCTTCCTCAAAAAGTGGAAAATAAGGAAAAAGTTTGGAGTTCGGCTGCCCCGATAAAATCGGGGGAGTTGGCAGTTCAGAGTGAAGAGCCATTAAAAATAGTTGAGAAGAAAGAGACAGAGATAAAGACCGAAGTTCCCGTGCTCGTGGAAATTTATGAGGAGACAAAGTCTGTTCAGGCGGAGAGGGTGGAGAACACCATCCCCAAGAAGCAAGAAGAACCCTTGACTGCTTTAACCATTCAGAGCGATGTAAAAGTCGTTTCGATCAGGGAGTCCAAGTCATCTCGATTACAGAGCGATAAGCATCTCATAGAGAGTAAGCAGGAAGAGAAGGTTGTGGTGGCATCGCTCGGAAATCCTTTCCCGCCCGTCAGCTCCTCTGAAAAGTCTCATTCGGTCATTCCGCCAAAAGAGGATCCGCCTCTGGCGGGGAGGTCTCCATCCCTTTCCGAAGGCGAGATCTTATTTGCTCGGCCCCGCTATGCTGAAAACCCCAAACCCCTCTATCCTCGGGAGGCAAGAAAGAGGGGATATGAGGGAGAAGTGCTTCTACGGGTTGAAGTCTTATCTAATGGTTGGGTGGGAGAGATCGAAGTCAAACGCTCTTCGGGTCATGATATTCTGGACCGTTCTGCCATCCAAGCTGTGAAGCAGTGGAAATTCGTTCCTGCCCAAAAAGGTGAAACTCCTGTGTCTGTGTGGGTGATTATCCCTATCATCTTTCAACTTCGCTGATGATTCCCATGTATCTATGGATAAAGGGCATGATGAAGACGTCATTGCGATGGGCAAAACTCCGGGGCAATCCCTTAAAAGAGATTGCTACGTTTTTGCTCGCAATCATCTTTGTTTTAATATTTATCCCCACTCTCATAAAAACTTCGGCTTCGAACGCCGCTACCTTAAAACTCAAAGACGAGGTGGGGAGGGAAGTCACCTTTTCTTATCCGCCAAAGCGGATTGTTTCGTTGGCTCCCAACATCACGGAGATCCTTTTCGGCCTTGGCCTTGATGAAGAGGTGGTGGGCGTTTCGATCCATTGCAACTATCCTGATAAGGCGAATAGTAGGACGAGGGTTGGAAGCTATATCAGCATTGACTTCGAGAGAGTTGTCTCCCTCAGGCCTGAACTCATCATTGCCACCGGAGCAGGAAATACGAAGGAGATGGTGGAGCGCCTTGAGAGATTGGGTTTTCGGACGTTTGTGATCTTTCCGAAAAGATTTGATGATGTCCTCCGAAGCATCCATCACCTGGGTCAGGTAGTCGCACGAGAAAAAGAGGCTTCTTTCATCATTCAATCCATGAAGGAGCGGAAGAAAAGGATTCTTGAGCGAATAAAGGGAGAGGTTCCCCCAAAAGTGTTCCTCCAGATCGGGGAATCCCCCATCGTTACGGTCGGAAAGGGAAGTTTTGGTGATGACCTCATCCGTCTGGCAGGTGGAGAGAATATTGCCGGAAATGACAGAGAGATGTATCCTCGATTGAGCATGGAGGAGATTTTAAGAAGATCTCCGGAAGTGATCCTCGTCAGTTCGATGAACCCTAAAGGCGATTACGAAAGAGTGTTGAGGGAGTGGGAACGATGGAAGATGATTCCAGCCGTGAAGAACGGCAGAGTTCACCTCATTGATTCCGATCTGATCGATCGTCCCTCACCGCGAATCATCATTGGATTGGAAGAGATGGCAAGATGGGTTCATCTGGAGCGTTTTAAAAAACCAGTGCAAAATTAGCATTGCAAAATAGAAATTTGAACTGCTCATTGCTCACTTTGCAATTTACAATGAAACTTAAATGAAGACTCTTACCTTCAAAAAAGTTCTTGCTATCTCTCTTGGTCTCACTTTTCTCCTGGGTTTGGTCATTCTGTTCTCGATGATGGTGGGAAGTGTGAGGGTTGAGCCAAAACGTTCTCTCTCCATCCTTTTCCAATCCTTTCTGGGTTTAACAGGGACAGAGGGTGAGATGGAGCGGACGATCATTCTCTCCCTTCGGTTTCCCAGGGCTTTGCTGGCAGGGCTGGTTGGAGCAGGGCTCTCTGTCTCAGGAGCAATCTTTCAGGCCCTTTTGAGAAATCCTCTGGCTGACCCTTATATTCTTGGTGTTTCCAGCGGTTCAGCTGTGGGTGCGATTGTCGCCATTCTCCTTGGGCTAAGTGGCCTTTCGTTCGGCCTTCCCCTTGCCTCATTTGCAGGCGCCCTGTTGACCATCTTCGTTGTCTTTCATTTCGGGAAGCAGGAGGGTCGGATCCATCCCAACATTCTTCTCCTTGCGGGGGTCATCACGGGATCGTTTCTCTCCGCCATCATCATGTTCTTTCTTTCGATCTCCCAGAAGGAGGAGCTTCATACAATCATCTTCTGGTTGATGGGAGACTTCGGTTTTGCGAATCCCCATGCCATTGGCGTCATCCTGCCTTACATTCTGGCAGGCTTCTTGATCCTCTACTCGAAATCACGCCACTTAAACCTGATCCTCTCGGGCGAGGAGAGCGCCATGCAATTGGGTGTGAATGTGGAGCGTCTAAAGATTCTCTCCTACCTTTCAGCTTCTATGATCACAGCAGCTTCTGTATCGCTCTGTGGCCTGATCGGCTTTGTGGGTCTGATCATTCCCCATTCGGTTCGGCTCCTCTTTGGGCCTGATCATAGGCTCTTGCTTCCAGCCTCGGCCTTGATCGGCGCCTCCTTTCTCGTCGCCTGCGATACTCTTGCCCGAACGATTCTGGCGCCAGTCGAACTGCCTGTCGGGGTGATTACAGCAACCTTTGGAGGCCCCTTCTTCATCTATCTTCTGAGAAGGAGAAAGGTGGTTAAGACAGTATGATCGATCTTCGCTCCATCTCCTTCCGATATCGCGAGGACTGGGTCCTTCAGGATATCTCCTTCCGGATCGAAAGAAGCGAATTCATTGGCGTCATCGGTCCCAATGGCTCCGGAAAGAGTACACTTCTTAAGACTCTTTGCCGCCTACTTGTCCCTCAAAAGGGGGAGATTCTCCTGGATAACGTTTCCTTAAAAGAGATGGGCCAGAGAGAGATTGCGAAGAAGATGGCGGTGGTGCCCCAGGAGGCCTATTCCCTATTTCCTTTTCGTGTGACAGAAATAGTCCTGATGGGAAGATCGCCCTATTTAGGCCACCTCATGTTCGAACGGGCGATGGACTTGGAGATCGCAAAAAAGGCAATGGAGTGGACAGAGATTCTTCAAATCAGTGAGAGGTCGATTGATGAACTTTCAGGAGGAGAGCGAAAGAGGGTCTTCATTGCAAAGGCCCTGGCGCAGGAGCCAGAGATCATCCTCCTGGATGAACCCACAGCCAACCTCGACATTCACCATCAGGTTGACTTTCTCAGTCTCATCCTGAGCCTTAACCGTGAAAAAGGACTGACGATTGTCATGGCCTCCCATGACCTGAACATCGCTTCTGAATATTGTGACCGGCTCATTCTTCTTAAAGAGGGAAAGATTTATAAAATCGGTTCTCCCCGGGAGGTGATCACCCGGGAGAATATTGAAGAAGTTTACGGTTGCGAGGTCTGGGTGGATGAAAATCCCATTTCTGGAATGCCCAGAATTACCCTTTTGAAAGAAGGGAATTGTATCAATGAAACTCTTGAGAGAGATTGAACGTCCGAGATATCGAGTCGTAAAATGAGATAGGTACCAACCATCA
>CAKZKY010000005.1 GCA_937124575.1 uncultured Pseudomonadota bacterium
TCCCAGAAAATGGAGACAGTAGGCCAGCTCGCAGGCGGCATCGCCCATGACTTAAATAATCTCTTCACCATCCTCAGTGGTTATAGCCAGCTCTCTTTGCTTGAAATCAACGAAGGTCATCCATTAAGGGAGAATCTGAAAGAGATACATAAGACCACAGCACGTGCGGCCCAATTGACCCACCAACTTCTGGCCATCAGCAGGCGACAGGTTCTGAACATGAAAGTGGTCGATCTGAACCATCTTCTGAAGGGTCTGGAAAACATGTTGCGCCGGATCATCGGTGAGGATATCGAATTGATCCTGAATCTGAAAACCGATCTCGGAAAGGTGAAAATAGATCCAGGACAGATTGAACAGGTGATCCTCAATCTGGTTGTCAATGCGAGAGATGCCATGCCCAATGGCGGGAGACTCATCGTTGAAACTCGCCATGTTGAATTGGACGACGCCTATGCCCAATCCCATTTCAATGTGATACCTGGCCGATATATTCTGCTTGCTGTGACCGATACAGGATGCGGTATGTCGCAGGAAGTCAAAGAGAGGATATTTGACCCGTTCTTTACGACCAAAGAAAAGGGGAAGGGAACAGGATTGGGACTTTCTACGGTTTATGGCATTGTGAAGCAGAGTGGCGGTTACATCTGGGTTTACAGTGAACTCCATCGGGGAACGACATTCAAGATCTATTTGCCATGGGTGGATGAGGAAGCGGACGAGCCCTTGCGCCATGAAGAAACAGCCGATTTTCCGAGGGGAGATGAGACCATACTCTTCGTAGAAGATGAAGATTCATTGCGGAGCCTAACTGCCAAGGTTCTGCGTGATCAAGGTTATACAGTATTGGAGGCGGCTAATGGGGATGAAGCGATGAGATTGGCCCGAAGCCTCGCCCACCAGAAGATAGACCTTGTGCTCACGGATCTGGTGATGCCACAGATGGGAGGAAAAGAGCTGGTTGAACAGTTCAAACCCCTTCATCCCAATTCTCGAACTCTATTTATTTCAGGATATACCGATGGGAGTATGATCCATCAGGCATTCCTCGAACCCGGAACCCCTTTTTTGCAAAAACCCTTCTCTCCCCTGGATCTTGTGAGAAAGGTCCGAGAGGTTTTGGATCAGTAATCTCTCTCTTGGCCTAATCCAAACTCCGCCATCTCATCTCTTCCCACAGATATTGACGGGTCCAAGCGAATGCTATATAGTGCCTTTCATGGATTCCAACATCGCTGAGCCAAAGTTCTATCCCGAACCAAGAAAACTACGGGCTTTGCCCATGAGGGCCCATAGGGACTCAGAGTTTGGACTCCGAAAGCCTTTCGGGCGCTATCGCTGATCATTTTGGGGAAAGGATAAGAGATGAACAGACGGGAATTTCTTCGTTACACAGGTTTGTGCAGTATTTCTTTGGTTTTGGGAAATTCTATAGACTCTCCGGAAGTTTCTGCTGAACCCATAAAGGCTGGAGCGGGGTTTGAGAATATTCGTATCATTGATGCCCATGCCCATCCTAACCGGCTTATTCCGCCTGGTAAGACCAGGGCATGGTTGGATGAAAGTACGACACTTCAAAAGATCAAGGCTCTGGGCATGGTGACCAGTTCTTTTTCTGCAGTAGGGGATCAAGTGTTTCTCAACCGGGGACGGATTCAGGAGAATGAGTTCAATAATACGAAGTCTCAATTAGAATGGTGGTTGAATGGGATCATCAAAACAGGTCAGGCACGGTTGGTGCTGAAGGCTTCCGATATCCCGGAGCGGTCAGCACCAAATCAATCAACTGGAGCCATTCTCTCTATCGAAGGAGGGGACCCCCTGGAGGGAAAACCGGATCGTGTGAATGCATTATATGAGATAGGAGTCCGGATGATCACCCTGATTCACTTTCGAAACAATGAATTGGGGGATGTAATGAAACCCTGGAGGAATGTTAATCCAGGGCCCAGAAATCAGGGGCTGACGCCAGCCGGACGGAAAATCATTGAGCGAATGCAGGAGCTCGGAATGGTGGTTGATGTGGCCCATGCCCACATGAATACCCTCAAGCAGATCGTTGAGGTGAGCAGTAAACCCCTGGTGGATTCCCATACAAGCCCATGCTCTTTTAAAGATATTTCAAAATGCGGTCGACTCCGGACATGGGAGGAGATGGAGTGGGTGGCCAAGACAGGGGGTATTATCTGTACCTGGCCGTTTGCTTACAGAAGGGAATCCGTCAGTCGGATGACTTTTCAGGACTGGGCCAGAGAAATTCTTGAGATGAAGAGGCGCTTGGGAATGGATCATGTAGCATTGGGCACAGACGGAGGAGGACATCTCTCAAGACTGATCGAAGGTTACAAGGATGTGAGAGATTTGGTCCATCTCATGAAAGCCATGGAAGAGATTGGTTTCTCTCGGGACGAAATCGCCGCCTATATGGGAGGAAACTTCCATCGGGTTCTCAAAAGTTGTATCGGTTAAATAAGAATTGAGGGAAAGGGACGTGATGGAAAAAGGACTTTCTACTGCAAGAATTAAGTATTTAAAGAGAGATTATTCAAGAGGGTTTATTGAAGACGTGGGATATAAGGCCGTCCATTATGAGAGGGGCTATCTGGAGTCCCGCTTGAAGATATCGAACCGTCATCGTCAACAGGACCATTATATTCATGCTGGAGTCATTGCCACCATGGCTGACCATACGGCAGGGTATGCAGCCTTCAGTCTCGTTCCGGAGGATCATCGCATTTTGACCATCGAATTTAAGATCAATTTTCTCCAACCCGCCTATGGGAAGAGTCTGCTCTGTCGGTCCCGGATTCTTCGGGAAGGAGGTCAGATTTTGGTTGGAGAGAGCGAGGTCTTTGATCAGAGAATGGATGGTGAAGAGTTGGTTGCCAAGGCGATAGTGACGTTAAGATCGATTCATCAGAGCAAAATCAAATCCGCAAGGAGCTTGGCTCAGTAGTAAACCTTTTTTTGAGCAAGCCTTTCCTTCAAAAGATCTTCATCCTCTTTTTCGATGTTCTTCAAGGCAGAGGCGAGATTGGTGCAGACGCTTGAGAGCAGGACCATCTGACTATAACCGAACGCCCTTTTCTTGGAGGGATGGATGAGGCCAATCAATCCTAACAATTCGTCCTTATAGAGGATCGGCGAGATGAGCATGGAGCTTCCTTTGTAAAGGCCTTTCTCCAAAGCAGGATTTTGGGAGATATCCCTGACCATTAATGGGGTTCGCTTGGCCTGAAGCTCAAGGATTAAAGGGTCTTCTATGGAGAGATGTTTGTTGTCCGGCAAATTGGATGAGCAACAGATGTCAAACTCCTCATTGTATCGGTTCCAGACAGCGATGAACCCTGCTTCTGCTGAGCGGACATCCCTCATCACCTGATCGAAAGCCTTTCTCAGCAGCTCCCCAATATTTCGAGTCGATGAGATAATTTGACTCACCTCATAGAGGGTAGCCAACTCCTGATTGATTGCCTTGAGCCGGAAGATTAATATGTTGGCTATTGCCTTGAGGAGTTGAATGCCCAACCTGGGATCGACCTCAAGAAGTTTTGAGAAATCCTTAAAGTCCACTCTCCAGAGCTGGGAATCTTGGATGGCCAACACATCGGCCGCCCTTAATTCTTCACCGAAAAGAGCCATCTCTCCAAAGATATCCCCTTCTTCAAGGATGGCGAGGGTCTTATGTTTCTGGGATTCGCTATCAATGGTCTTTCGAACCTCCATCTCTCCTGAATGGATGATATAGAAGAAATCAGCAGGATCGCCTTCCCTGATGACGAGAGAACCTGCCTTAAACCTCTCTTCCCTCAAAATCCTTGAGATCGAAGAAAGGATTTCTTCTGAAAGGCCAGTGAACAGAGGCAGCTTTGCGAGTTCTTTAAATTCGACCATGCCTACCCTCCATGCCCGATGGCTTGAGTGGAGACGATTTCGGTGGTTCCCCTGGCATCTGGGTTTGGAACATAATCCTCAGATCATTCGGGTTATTACTGATGCTTAAGGCATCCTCCTTGGTGATAATCCCTTCCTTCACCAGCCTGAAGAGGTCCTGATTCATGGTTTGCATCTTATAGAGAGAGGCAGACTCGTGGATCGCCTTGTCAATGGCTCCAATCTTTCCCTCCTCAATCATCTTTCGGATTGTGGGTGTATTGATCATGACCTCCACGACGGCCACCCTGCCTGAGCCATCCGATCGCTTGATCAATCTCTGGGAGACTGTGGAGAGCAATGTCATCGCCAGCTGCATCCTCACCTGATGCTGCTGATCGGGCGGAAAGGTGTCGATGATCCGGTCAATCGACTGTTTGGCATCATTAGTATGAAGCGTGCTGAAGACGAGATGGCCTGTTTCTGCAGCAGTCATAGCAATGGAAATGGTCTCAGGGTCTCTCATCTCGCCCACCAGGATCACATCCGGATCCTGCCTCAGGGCGCGGCGCAATGCCTCGGAGAAAGAACGGGTATCGAACCCGATCTCCCTCTGATTGATTGCACACTTCTTATCTCTGTGGACAAACTCCACAGGGTCTTCAATCGTGACGATGTGGAGGGTTCGATTCTCATTGACATAATCTACCATCGCTGCAAGGGTTGTAGACTTCCCACTTCCAGTTGGCCCGGTGACGAGGATGATGCCCTGATTTCTGAAGACGAGTTCTTTGAGAATCGGAGGAAGGCCAAGTTGATCAATCGTCTTGATCTCCATCGGGATCACCCTGAAGACCGCTCCAAGATATCCCATTTGATGGAAGATGTTGCCCCTGAACCGGGCCAGACCCTCCACGAGGAATGAAAAATCGAGCTCCCTCTCCTCCTCCAGCTTCTTTCTCTGGATCTCGGTCAGCATCGGGTAGAGAAGATTTTTCATCTCCTCTTTTTTGATAGGAGGATATTCAGATGGAAGGAGTTCTCCTTTTATTCTCATCAGAGGTGGACGATCGACCTTCAGATGGAGGTCGGAGCCTCCTCTTTGAATCAGCACTTTAAGATATTGGGCGACATTCATACCATTCATACCTTTCTTACCCCCACCCCAGGAGATTCCGCCATTCCCAGTTTGGCTGTAACCGCCTGAGGATTATTAGCCTTGGTGAGCGCCTCTTCGAGGGTAACGGCCTTCATCCTGACAAGCTCAGCCAGTGATGCATCCAGCGTGCACATGCCGTACTTGCCGCCAGTCTCAATAGCGCCGTAAATCTGATGGGTCTTGCCTTCACGGATCAAGTTTGCAATGGCCGTGGTGACGATCATCACCTCTCTTGCTGCCACCCTTCCGATTCCGCTGGCTCTCGGCAGAAGTTGCTGGCATACGACCGCCTTTAATGTGTTGCTCAATTGAACTCGGATCTGCTGCTGCTGATGGGGAGGAAAGACGTCGACCATCCGGTCGACCGTCTGTGGCGCATCCTGTGTATGGAGCGTTCCAAAGACTAAATGCCCTGTCTCTGCTGCACTGATGGCCAGTGAGATCGTTTCAAGGTCTCTCATTTCGCCCACCAGGATCACATCTGGGTCTTGCCTGAGGGCATGTTTCAGGGCATCTAAAAAGGAGTGGGTATGAGAGCCAACCTCTCTCTGTCTGATAATACAGCTCTTCATCTCATAGGCAAACTCAATCGGATCCTCAATGGTGAGGATATGTTCTTTTCGTGTCTGGTTGATAATATCGATGAGACAGGCCAGAGTGGTTGATTTTCCGCATCCTGTAGGGCCTGTCACTAGGACCAATCCTCTGGCAAGTTTTGTAAGGCCTACGATCGCATCAGAGAGCATGAGATCTTTTGGAGTGGGGACTTTTGAAGGGATGAGCCTCAATACGGCCTCAATCCCGTTCTATTGATAAAGAATATTGACCCTAAAGCGGCTCAAGCCAGGGATATTATAGGAAGAATCGAGCTCTTGGTTCTCTTCGAATCGGGCAATCTGATCCTCATAAAGCATGCTGTAAATAAGCCTCTTTGTATCTTCGGAGGAAAGTTCCGGGAAGCCAGCGAGAGGCTCGATGGCCCCTCGGATTCGAATCATTGGTGGCTTGCCTACGAGGATATGAATATCTGAAGATTGCCTCTCTACTGCCGCCCTGAGGACATCGATCATCTCCATAGTCTACACCTCCTGCGGTATAGTTTCTATGAATCCATTGGAATTGTCAAGGGAAAAAGTAAATTTCTGAAAAACCTGCTTTTCGCTCTCTGATGATGCATCTTCCTAACTCTGCCCAGGAATAGGCAGGTGCATCATTAAAGATTCTGTGTTCTTTCAGAAATTTTAAAGGTAGATGGGGAAGCTTCCTTTTTAATTGTATCATCAACTCCTACCTGTGAGCAGAGATGGTGGTGCTATCGGCTCATCAAGTAGTCGTGGATCGAGTTGGCAGCCTTTCTTCCAGCGCCCATAGCCAAAATGACAGTTGCTGACCCTGTGACGATATCTCCTCCTGCCCAAACCCCGGGCTTGGAGGTCTTTCCAGTCTCAAGATCAGCCACAATGTATCCTCTCTTATTCAGTTCAAGCCCAGGCGTGGTTGTGGGAAGGAGGGGATTGGCGCCTGCTCCAATGGCAACAACGGCCATGTCACATTCGAGCTGGAATTCTGAGCCCTTGATGGGAATAGGCCTTCGCCTTCCTGATTCATCCGGCTCTCCTAACTCCATGCGGAGACATTCAACGCCAGTGACCCATCCATTGTCGTCTCCTAAAAATCTCGTCGGAGCAGTGAGAAGGTAGAATTGCACCCCCTCCTCTTCTGCATGGTGGATCTCCTCAATTCGGGCGGGCATCTCATCCCGGGATCGGCGATAGATGATCCGGACCGTATCCGCACCCAGGCGGAGCGCTGTTCGCGCCGCATCCATGGCCACATTTCCTGCCCCAAAGACAGCCACATTCTTTCCACGGGCAATGGGTGTGTCATACTGGGGAAAGAGATAGGCCTTCATCAGATTGGATCGGGTCAGATATTCATTGGCTGAATAGATCCCACAGAAATTTTCACCGGGAACATTTAAGAACTGAGGGAGACCTGCCCCCAGACCCAGAAAGACCGCATCATATTCCTGAAGAAGTTCATCCACGGTCTCAATTCTTCCAATGACACAGTTGCATTCTACCTTCACGCCCAGGCGTTCAAGATAATTGACCTCGGCCTGGACGATATCTTTGGGAAGGCGGAACTCCGGAATGCCGTAGATCAAGACACCTCCGGGTTTATGGAGGGCCTCAAAGATGGTTACTTTA
Organism: uncultured Pseudomonadota bacterium; assembly: GCA_937124575.1. Taxonomy (GTDB): domain Bacteria; phylum Desulfobacterota; class BSN033; order BSN033; family UBA1163; genus RBG-16-49-23. The sequence continues at coordinate 7,243 of CAKZKY010000005.1, forward strand.
TGGCCCTTTAAGATCAGATCTCCGGCCACGGTCAACCCAGCAGGGCCAGAGCCAACCACAGCCACCTTTTTTCCAGTGGCCGGAGCTTTTTCTGGAATAAGGATCTCTCCCTTCTCCCTCTCCCAATCGGCTGCAAACCTTTCAAGACGGCCAATGGCAACTGGCTCATCTTTCTTACCGACGATACAGATCTTTTCACACTGGTCTTCTTGCGGACAGACACGACCACAGATGGCAGGCAGGCTGTTTCGCTCTTTAAGTTTTCGGGCCGCTCCAACAAAATCTCCATCCAAGATCAGTTTAATAAAGGCAGGGATATCGATTTCCACAGGGCATCCCTCAATGCATTTTGGTTTTTTACACTGAATGCAACGACTCGCTTCCAATTGAGCCAATTCGGGCGTGTATCCAAAGGGGACCTCATTAAAATTTTTCGCCCTCACTTTGGGGTCTTGTTCAGGCATCTTCTGCCTTGGAATCTTCTCTTTCTTCTCTTTTTCAGCCATCTCCTTCCCCCTTTATCCTGTTAGAAAGTCTTGCCATTGTTGGCGAGAGCTTCTTGTTATTCCAATGGTTCCCTTTCGAAAGGCCTGAGGTGAAAGCCAATCCTTTCAAATCGGGTTTATTTTCCTAATTCTTTAAAGCGATCCATAGAAATCTTTTCTTCTGTGAGATAGGCCCGCTGCCGTTTGACAAGCTCATCGTAGTCCACTTGATGGCCATCAAATTCTGGACCATCCACACAGCAGAACATCGTCTTTCCTCCAACCGTGACCCGGCAGGCCCCGCACATTCCAGTGGCATCCACCATAATAGGATTGAGGCTGACCATGGTCTTGATTCCATACTCTTTGGTCATCTTGCAAAGGAATTTCATCATGGGCACTGGCCCGATCCCTACAACCAGTTTGACATCCTTCTGATTATCGAGAATCATCTTGAGCACATCCGTTACAAAGCCATGGTGACCGTAACTGCCGTCATCGGTTGTCACCCGAAGCTCATGACTCGCAGCCCTCATCTCATCTTCGAGAATGAGAAGGTCTTTGGTTCTTGCTCCAATGATAGCGATTACATGATTTCCCGCCTCCTTATAGGCTTTCGTGATCGGATACATCACGGCCACCCCTGTTCCCCCTCCCACACAGATCACGGTTCCGAGTTTTTCGATATGGGTTGGTTTTCCAAGAGGTCCAATAATATCCTGAATCGAATCCCCCACATTGAAGGTCCTCAACAGAGCGGTGCTCTTGCCAACGACCTGGAAGATCAGATCAATGGTACCGGATACAGGGTCTGTTCCTCCCATGGTCAGAGGAATTCTCTCCCCTGTCTCATTGGCCTTTAAGACCACGAATTGCCCCGGCTTCGCTTTCCTTGCGATTCTGGAAGCCTCTACCTTAAAGTGGCAGACTGTGTTCTCGGCCATTTCTCTCTTATATGTGATCTTATACAAGATTCTCCCTCCTCTCTGATAAATTTTTCACAAAGTCTGCTATTATATAAATCAGATACGATACAATGTCAATTCAATTAATC
>CAKZKY010000006.1 GCA_937124575.1 uncultured Pseudomonadota bacterium
ATTCTTTTTGATTAGTCACACCCTAAAAAAGATTCCTTCATAAAGCGGACATCGTCAACAAAGTCCATAAATCTCCGAACTCTCTTTTTCCTAAATAAAGAGCGGAGAAGATTTTTAGTATTAGAATGATTATATTTTTAGAAATGCCGATTTGGAGGTGGTATGGGTGAATAGGCACTTAATCATTGGAGCATTGATGTTCATTTTTGTCTTGAGTGGTTGTCAGAAAGTGGATTCAGAGCAGACGGAGGTACGATATATGTCTAAGGAGATTAAAGGATTGCAGGTGGCAACGTTTGCTGGAGGCTGTTTCTGGTGCACAGAAGCGGATCTTGAGAAGTTACCGGGTGTTATAAAAGTCATTTCGGGTTATACCGGTGGGGATGAAAAGAATCCTTCCTATAACCAGGTCTCTTCAGGAAAAACAGGCCATGTAGAGGCGATTCAGGTGCATTACGATGCAACAAAGATCTCTTACGAAGAATTGCTCGATTATTTCTGGAAACATATTGATCCCACCGATTCCGGGGGGCAGTTTGTGGATCGGGGGCCTCAGTATCGGAGCGCCATCTTCTACCATAGTGAAGAGCAGAGACGGTTAGCGGAGAAATCGAAAGAGGATCTTAAACGGTCTGTGAAATTCAGTAAACCGATTGTTACGGAGATCGTGAAATTCAAAAAGTTTTACGAAGCCGAGAATTGTCATCAGGATTACCACCAAAAGAATCCTCTCCATTACCAATACTACAGATTCGGCTCGGGCCGGGACCAATTTTTGAACGAGGTGTGGGGCGAAGAAAAAGAGATTGCTAAAAGCAAGAAGAGGGTTTATCAAAAACCTGATGATGCCACCTTAAAGAAAAAACTGACTCCTTTGCAATATGAAGTGACCCAGAGGGATGGCACGGAACCGCCCTTTCAAAACGAGTACTGGAACAATAAGAGAGAGGGAATCTATGTGGATATTGTTTCGGGAGAACCTCTTTTCATCTCTCTCGACAAGTTTGATTCTGGAACAGGATGGCCAAGCTTCACGAAACCACTTGAGCCAGAAAATATTGTCAAAAAAGAGGACAGAAAACTTCTGATGAGGCGCATTGAGGTGAGAAGCAAGCATGGTGATTCCCATCTCGGCCATGTCTTTGATGACGGACCGCCACCCACTGGGATGCGTTATTGCATTAACTCTGCCTCCTTGAGATTCATTCCAAAAGAGGATCTTGAGAAGGAGGGCTATGGAGAATATCTGAAACCATTTATGAAAAAGTAAAGTTTTTAGGATACGCAAGCCATCGCAGAGAATCCCTCTTCCAAGTCAGCGATAAGGTCGGCAGGGTCCTCCAATCCAATGTGGAGACGAATCAATGGACCACCCCGCCACGGCATCACGCTTCGAAGTGAACCGATTTGGGCGGGAAAGATTAGGCTTTCAAAGCCACCCCAGGAATAACCAATGCCAAAATATCGGCGTCCCTCGCAAAGGGCAGCGATCTGCCTAAGCGTAAGGCCCTTTTTTTCAGGGTCGGTTTTGAGTTCGAATGAGAAGAGGCCGCTTGAGCCTTTGAAATCACGTTTCCAGAGGCTATGCTGAGGATGACTGGGAAGCCCGGGATGGAGAACAGAGGAGACTTCTGGCCTTTGTTCAAGCCAGTATGCGATCTCCAGCCCGTTTTGTTGATGTCTCTTCATGCGCACATCAATGGTACGCATCCCTCGTAGGATCAATGCCGCATCATCACCTCCGACAGAGACTCCGAGTTCGCGCACAGTCCTCCACAGAGGCAACCAGTGCTCCTCTCGCACCACAACCGCGCCCATGAGCACATCAGCGTGGCCACTCCAGTATTTCGTCAGTGGTAAGACTGAGGCATCCACACCCCAGTCAAAGGGTTTGGCAAAGAGAGGAGAGCCCCAGGCATTATCAATCACAGTCATCACGTTGTGCCTTTGAGCCATGGCACAGATTCCAGGTACATCTTGAATCTCAAAGGTATAACTGCCAGGGCTTTCGAGAAAGATCATTCGCGTGCCAGGCTGAATGAACATTTCCAGTTTCTCAGGTGTGATAGTTGGATCATAATAGGTGGTCTTCACTCCCAATCTCGAGAGCATGTTATTACAAAAGACGCGAGTGGGTCCATAGACCGAGTCTGTCACAAGAAGGTGATCTCCTGATTTCAGATAGGCCAAGAGCAAAGTTGTAATTGCCATCAGGCCAGATGGCATCAGTGCGGCACGGCAATCCTGACCTGCTCCTTCAATGTGCTCGAGAGCTTCTCTGAGTGCAAAGGTTGTGGGTGTTCCGATGGTACCGTAATGGGAGGCTCCCTTCTCCCCGCGATCTGCTGCCTCAGCCAGAGCATGAGCCTGGTCGAGCGTTTCAAACAGGACGGTTGAGGCTCGGTAAATCGGCAAGTTGGCCGTTCGAATCTCCGAGTTCCATTTTCGTCCCAATTCGACAAATGATGTTGCATTTGAGTGTTGGGTCCGTTTTGAATTTTGTTTTCCTTTCTCCATGGAGTTTCCCTCCCGTCTGATTGGAGTAGATTATAATTGAGGAGAATCCAAGGGAGCAAGGCAGAGGGGAGCTCTTTCATAAAATTCCATTGAAAAAATAGAAGATTCCTGATACGCTGAAGGTCAAAAAGGAGGTGAGAAAAGAGAGATGGTCCGATTTCTCTTAGGAGTGGTTACCGGGATTCTCATCTTTATGCTCTTTATCTACTTCGGCGGCGGAAAAATCGTCAAGATGGTCGGTGAAGGTTTAACTGAGACAGGAAAGAAAATGGAACATCTGGAAGGAGTGATCAAGAAAGAGAGAGACGAGGTGGGAAAGGATATTAAGAAGAAGATCCTCAAAGAGGAGAAGGAGGTTCCCAAGAAGGGTCAATAAGTGATTGAGAAGTCCTCAAACTCTCCGGCATAATCCTCCCAGACGACATGGACATTGGTCACTCTTGCCTCAGAGGGACCCCGGTGGCACCATCGAATCATTTGATCAACTTTTGCCTTCTCACCTTCGAAGAGCGCCTCCACACGGCCGTCCTTTCTGTTCCTCACCCATCCTTTCAAATTGAGGAGATAAGCCATCTCCTGCGTATGGGCACGAAAGAAGACTCCCTGGACCCTTCCTTCCACAAAGACCCTAGCCCTAGCCTTTTCCATCGTTATCCCCTATCAGACGAACCATTTCATCGAAAGCACATTCACACCAGAATCCTTAAGCTCCTGTCGGATCTTCTTGACCATCTGGACGGCAGCAGGATTGTCGCCGTGGACACAGAGTGTATCAGGGTGAAGGGCTATTTCTGTTCCGTCAATAGCGATTACTTTTCCCTCAAGGGCCATCATTAACGCCCTTTTCGCCACGACTTCATGATCTTCGATGACAGCTCCCTTCTGTCTTCGAGGGACGAGGGAACCATCTCTTTGGTAAGTCCTATCCGGGAAGGCCTCGAATGCGATTCGGATGCCGTATCGTTTTCCCATTTCAAGAAGGGATTCGTTATTGGAAGAGGCGAGGACAACCAGAATGATCTCTTTATCCAGTCGGGAGATGGTCTCTGCCATGGCTTCCCAGATTTTTGGGTTGGCTACAGCCATATTATAGAGAGCACCATGAGCTTTCATATGTTGAAGCCGGATCCCCTGAGAATGGGCAAAGGCTTGAAGGGCTCCTGTCTGATAGAGGATGTAATCCTGAATTTCTTCAAGAGAGGCATCCATATTTCTTCTTCCAAAACCGATGAGATCAGGAAATCCAGGGTGAGCTCCCACCTCCACACCATATCGTTTGGCAAGGGCAATGGTCTTTCTCATCACCGATGGATCTCCACCGTGAAATCCACAGCCAATGTTGGCAGAGGTGAGATGCGGGATGACCTCTTCGTCAAGCCCTATTTTATAGGCACCAAAGCTTTCTCCAACATCGGAGTTTAGATCAATCTGTTTTCTTTGGCTCATTTTCCTTCCTCCAAAACCATCTCAATTGCGCCCTTGGGACAGAAGGCAGCGCAAATCCCACATCCTTTGCAGTATTCGAGATCGATCTGAACCTCTCCAGTCTTCTCGTCACGGGTGATACAGAGGTCTGGGCAGAGAAGGCTACAGATCTCACAATACTGACACTCCCTCAAACCCAGACAGCGTTTTGCCTCTTGGATAGCCTCTTCCATTGAAAGACCATACTCAACAGGAGCAAAACTTCTCTTTCTTGCCTTGATTGGCAGCGTCTGATGTTTTCTTTTAGGTAACACCTCTTTTTTACATTCTCGGTTCATATTGAAAGCGAGGAGTTCGGAGTTGGGAGTTCGGAAAAACAATCTTCACACTCCGAACGACAAACTCATAACTCCGAACCATTGTTCAGGATAGATACCTTGCAATGGCCTCTGCGCCTCTTTTTCCTGCGGCAATGGCATCAATAGCCCAGCCTGGACCCGTTACCATATCTCCGCCTGCAAAGATTCCTTTTCGGTTTGTCTCACCTGTCTCTGGATGGACCCGTATCGTTCCATCTGAATTCTTCTCTAATCCTTTTAAAGGTTTTGGATCGACTCTCTGGCCAATGGCGGAGATGATCGTATCGGCATCGACTTTGAACTGAGAGCCTTCAATTGGAATCGGTTTTCTTCTACCCTTTTCATCAGGTTCGGCCAATTGCATCCGAATGCATTCCATACCACTTACTTTTCCGGCTTTTCCGACGATCTGCACAGGTGCAACGAGGAGATGGATCTTTACCCCTTCGCGAATCGCTTCCTCCACTTCTTCGGGAATAGCTGGCATCTCTTTTTTTGATCTCCGGTAGTAGAGATCAACCCTCTTTGAGCCAAGACGAAGAGCCGAACGGGCCACATCAATGGCAACATTTCCACCGCCGATGACTGCCACCCTTTTTCCGATCTTCACTTTTTCCCCGAGATTGATCGCCCTTAAAAATTCTACACCCGGAAAGACGCCAGAAAGGGTTTCACCCGGGATATTCAATTTTGAACTCTGGTGTGCTCCTATCGAGAGAAAGATGGCATTGAAACCAGATCTTTTTAGGATCTGGCCATTTCCATCCAAATGGAAAGGACGGAGGGTTTCCATCTCAACGCCCAATTCTCTGATCCCATCAATATCCATCTGGAGGATTCCCCGGGGCAATCGAAATTCAGGGATGCCAACCCGAAGCATTCCTCCTAAAACAGGCAGAGATTCAAAGATCGTCACTCTGAAACCCATCAGGGCCAAATCATTGGCGCAGGCCAGACCCGCAGGGCCAGAGCCGACCACCAGAATCTTTTCGCGCTTCTTCTTCCTTGGTACCATCTTCGTTCGATCCCTCTTAGAACTGTACTCCATGAGGAATCGTTTGAGTAATCGGATGGGAACAGATTGATCCACATCCTCTCGGAGGCATGCTTCTTCGCAAGGATGGTGGCAGATGAAGCCGCAGATTGCAGGAAGAGGATTGACTTGACGTACCAGTTCGACTGCCTCTTTGAACCTCCCATTGGCAATGAGACGGATATAGCCCCTCGTATCCTGATGGATAGGGCAGGCTTGCTGGCAGGGAGGAAGAGAAGCTTTTCCTTGGGTTCGCCTTTCTGCCATCTTTCCGCGATAGAGAGTTCCCCGAAGGCTCTCCTCTTCCATTCGGTACTCCGGGATGAACTCCGCAGGACATCCTTTGATACAGACATCACAGCTCTGGCATTGGGAAGGCTGGATGATTGGACGGTGTGTCCTTCCTTCAACCATGAGCCCTCCTTCCGAGCTCCATACCAACTCGAAGGGCCCTCAGGTTGAGTGATCGGAAACGTTCGCTCACATGGATTGAAATTGCCTTTCGCATGGCTTTAAGTGAGACGATTTTTGTGGCTTCAATTAAAGCTCCGAGGAAGATGATGTTGGCGGCTTGTTTGTTTTTCAATTTTTTGATGGAGACCTCGGTTGCAGGTATGCCAAGCTGTTTCACCTTCAAATCATCTTTTGGCCTCACCAGACCTTGATCGTAGAGGATGAGACCGGTTCCTTCCCTCACATCTGTGTAATAGGTGTTGTAAGCCCCTTGTGACATGGCAATGAGAATGTCGGCGGTTGTCAGATGGGGAAAGTCCACGGGAGCAGCGGAAAGGACAATCTCCGATTTACAGCCGGATCCCCTTGCCTGAGCCCCATAGGAGTTTGAACCCGAGATAAACCTCCCATCGAACACGCCTGCCTGTCCCAAAAGTAGGCCTGCGAGGACCACGCCCTGTCCTCCGAAACCGCTCAGGCGAACCTGTTTGATCTCGGTCATGATCGAAATTCTCCTGTGATGATCTTTTCGGCTCGCTCCTCTTCGGTCAATCCCTCTGCCTCTTGCTCGAGGATACAACGTTGGATGAGATCCTTCATCATCTCATCGGGTCGGTCGAGGCGATTACGCCTTCCGAACTGGGTGGGACATGGTGAAAGGACTTCAATGAAAGAGAACCCTTGATGAAGGAGTGCTTTCTTAATCGATTGGATGAGCGAGATGGGCTGAGTGACAGAGAATCGCGCCACATAGGTGGCTCCTGCCCCTTCCACCAATTTGCAGAGGTCGAAGGGACGGTAAGGATTTCCCTCTCCGGTCGTTGCCGTCTTAGAGCCTCTGGGAGTGGTTGAGGCGACTTGTCCACCGGTCATCCCGTAGATCATATTATTGGCGCAGATGACCTTCAGGTCAATGTTTCTTCGTGCCGCATGGATAAGGTGATTTCCGCCAATGGAGGAGAGGTCACCATCGCCGCTGATGACCATGACACAGAGATCTGGATTATAGAGCTTGGCGCCAGTGGCGAAAGCAACCGCCCTTCCATGGAGGGTATGAAGGGTATCTCCATTGTAATGGGGGCTTGGGATCCAGGCGGCACAGCCAATGCCCGAAACGAAGAGCATCTTTTTCATATCCATCTTTAGATCGTCAATCGCCCGCAGAATGAGACCCATAAGGATACCGTGGCCACATCCCGGACAGAAGGGGGTGGATTTAACGCCTGGACGGATATATTTTTCGAGTGCCCTTGCCATGATAACTCCAACATGGGGTGATAGGGCGATGGGGAGATTGGGTGAAATTTGATTTTTCTAAATTTCCCTATCTCCTCATTTCCCCACCTCCCTAAATCTTCTTTAATTTTTCTATGAGTGTTTCTGGTGCGATCACTTCTCCGTTCGTTTGGCTCAATGAGATCACCTCACATGAGACATACTTTTTTATTTCTCCAGCCACCTGTCCAAGATTCATCTCTGGAACGAGTATCCTCTTCACCCGTTTCCCCAAATCAGTCACCGTCTCATCGGGAAAAGGCCAGAGTGTCTTAAGCCTCAGCATTCCAATCTTTTGCCCCTCTTTTCTCAACCGTTTGACTGCAAAGAGGCTGGTGCGGGCTGTAAATCCATAGGCAACTACAGCTGTCTCCGCATCGTCTAAAAGATAGTTTTCTGTTTCGATGATCGATCTCTTATTATCCAGAATCTTCCGATTGATCCGACTGACGAGCCTAGCATGGACCTCTGGATCATCTGTCCTTCTAAATCCATATCCGTCATGAGTGGACCCAGTGACTGAAAGCCGTTCTCCTTCTCCGAAGAAAGGCATCGGAGGAACGCCATCTTCTCCTTCAATATCAAAAGGGGCTTTCCCTTTTTCTTTCTTTCTATTCCAAACCTCAACTTTAGGTGCGATCTGAACGGTCTCCCTTAAATGGCCGATGGCTTCATCGGCCATGACCAGAGCAGGAACCCTGTATTGCTCACTGAGGTTGAAAGCTCGCAGTGTTAAGTCGTACATCTCCTGTGAAGACCAGGGAGAGAGGGCGATGACCTGATAGTCACCATGGGAGCCCCATTTGGCCTGCATGATGTCCCCACTTCCGACTTTGGTGGCTTGACCTGTGCATGGCCCTGCTCTCTGGATATCAACGATCACGCAGGGGGTTTCTGTGAAGGCACCGTACCCAATCGCCTCCTGCATCAGGCTGAAGCCAGGACCGGAGGTGGCTGTCATGGCTTTAGCTCCTGCCCAAGAGGCTCCGAGCACAGCGCAGATGGAGGCAATTTCATCCTCCATCTGAATAAAAACACCATGGACTTCCTTGAGGCGCTCAGCCATCCGCTCCATCAACTCGCTCGATGGCGTAATCGGGTAACCCGCATAAAATCGGCATCCTGCAGCGATCGCCCCTTCGGCAGAGGCTTCATTACCCGACAAATAATGCATTCCTTTTGGGAAAGGAGATTTTATCCATCTCAATGGCATGGGTTTACACCATTAGAAAGTCCTGCTGCTTGTCCCGTGCAAAACTTAACTTCTATCGGGGTGTGAGCCATCCCGTTAGAAAGTTGAAGACTTTCTAACGGAGTTTCCCTGTAAAACGAACTAAACTTTTCTCCCGATAGAGGATTTTTGTGGGAGCCGCTTTTCCTAATTAACAGAAAAGAAAGTTCTTGACAAATATTAAATTAAAAGAGATAAATAAATCAATATAGAGATGGAGGAGGTGATCAGATCATGAGTTGCGGGAAAAGCCATACTAAGGCAACCAAGACCACCAAGAAACCTAAGCCGAAAAAGAAATAGTTCATAAGTTGCCGTTTTGGAAAGAGTGATTTTGAGATTTCTAAAAAAACCAGAAATCTCTGATTACGACCCAGCCTGTCGGCCCCGGTCCCGAAAGAGGGTGGGGCAAGTAGGTCTGTAAACAGGGAGTGAGGAATAATTTTCAGTTCTTTCGATTTGAGATCACTGAAAAAGTCCTTAAGAGACT
>CAKZKY010000007.1 GCA_937124575.1 uncultured Pseudomonadota bacterium
GCCACCTCGAGGCATCGCTTCACATGTTCCTGACCTTTTACTTCGTTGAAGTCAACAGGATAGTTCATCTCTGTCTTAAAGACCTCGTCAAGATCCAAAACGACCGGGTCAATGTGAAGGGTGCCATTCAAAAATTCGACACAATCGGAGAGGGTATCCAATGGCAAAACCTCAATGCCTTTTACCACTGCGGCCTCTTTTGAATTTTCTCTGGGAAGCAGGATTCCCCGTAACCCTGCATTTCTTGCTGCTACGGCAATGGAAAGCGCTCCTTTGATGGGTTTGACCTGACCATCGAGAGAGAGTTCTCCTAAAATGAAATATCGATCGAGCTTCGTCTTTTGAACCACCTCTGTGGCTGCCAGTATGCCAATGGCCATGGGTAGATCGAACGCCGCCCCTTCTTTTTTAATATCCGCGGGAGCAAGGTTGACCGTGATTCGCCTGGAGGGAAAGTCATAACCACAATTTTTTGTTGCGGCTTTGACCCTGTCCTTTGACTCCTTGACTGCGCCCTCTGGAAGACCAACCGTTGCAAAGGCGGGAAGACCCTGCGCGATGTCAACCTCAACCTCGACTATGTAGGCATCAATTCCAAAAACCGCACTGCTGAGCACACGAGCTAACATGAGATGCTTTATAGCAAAAAGGATGGGACAAGACAATAGAAAAATTTTATAGGCGATTCTTCAAATATCTTAATGCGTTCGTAGACCTATGAGACGTAGTTTGGCAACGAGACAAATGCAGAATATAGGAACAGGCATCGCACCGAAACCGTATTTTAAAGGTTTCCTTAAGTTGCCCCTTTATCATTTATCATATATCATAATGAACCAATGGCGAATTTAAACATGGTCATCCAATCCTGCTCGGCAATTCTTTCCCCTTTTTGGGGGAAAGGATGAAATTATTGCCTGAGGTCTTGTGAGAAAGATTTTTCATTTTCATTGAGTCAGTCTAACCCCTTGAAACCATAAATGGATTAAAAATGATTTTCTATGGCTCATCTTGGCACATTCATTGCTATTCTCTAAGGCCAATGATGATTTTAGAACTGTTAGTCAATCCAAGGGCTGCAAGTTTTCAGGGGAATCCACCATTACTCCCCGTGTTTGTTCCTGATTCTAAGGAAGGGTTCAGTTATCTTCTCTATGATCTGATGGCCAATTTCAGCAAGGAAGATGGTCATTGTGATGGGTTCTCAGGACTGTTTCCACCCCTTCTATCTCTTACACAATCTGAAGAACTGCCTTTGAGCCCGCAAGCTGAGAAGAAACCTCTCATTCAAACCTCGTTCGATATGTTGACAGAGGAGCCCCTGCTCTCTGTATGGGCCATTGCCACTCTTTTAGAAACCCGAGGTCCTCTTCCCTCACCCAGTCTATCCCCTGAAACTCCATTGCTTATCTCAGAACCCAATCTTTTCTCCGATGTGATCGTGGCACAAAAGCAAGAAGAGATCGCACTGTTTTCAGAGGATCCAGAGGAGGAGAGGCTTCCCTTTGTACCTCAACCTTCTTCTCTCCTCGAAAAAACTGAGGGCCAGGCCACTCCTTTAACCCCTTCTGATCGGTTCTCCTTTCTTAAGGATACCAAGATGTCTACAGATCCTGAAGAAACATTTGTCCCTTCCCTGCCCCATCCATCCAGAGCTCAAGAAACGGCCATTGGTTTATCTGTTCAGGAAAGAAGGGAACCGGATGCTCGTGAGGGCATGTTCGAGTTTGTGAGACGAACCGGCCCTGAGAACAAGGAACCTTCTTTCCTATTTGAAACCAGTGGAACGGATAGAAACGATGCACTCGTTCGTCATCCAAGTTCGGATGGTGTTCATAGGGTGTTGAGTCCTTCTGCTCAAAATGATGTTTCGGGCAACAAAGGCGGAATGGAACCTACATCGAAGTTCGAATTCGTTGTTCGGACTGCTGAGAGTGGACCAACCTCTCATTTTGAAGATGGTCACAACCCGTTGCTGTCTGATAAACATCCCGCCTCCGATCTTCGATCCAGTGCAAATTATGGTGGAATCAGCCCTGAATCAAAGACCGAATCTTTCGGCTCCAGGGAGGTTCTTAAGACAGAGAGCGTTTTTACTTTGAGAACAGAACCTGTTGATCTCTACCATCAGGTGGCCCGAAAGATTGTCTGGTCCATACAACATGGCGAAGAAAAGATCAGGCTCAAGCTCGCCCCCTCTCTTCTCGGTAACCTCTCCATGGAGGTATCGAAGGAGAAGGATGTGGTCCGAGCCACACTCTGGGCTGAAAGTCCATTGACGAAGGAGCTACTTGAGACCCATCGGATAGAGCTCCGAAAGGCCTTAGAGGAGGATGGTTTTAAGCTTGAGACGTTTGATGTCTTCGTTCGGCAAGAGTCGAATCCATCTCCGGAAAAGAGAGGACTCTTTTTTTCCCGAGGAGTAGGAAGAGGGGCGGACATGAAAGATGACCCTCTCTTTTCCTCTGACCCATCCGAAACCGCTTCTTTGGAGGGATATCGTATTTCAGGAAAGAGCCGTTACATTGACCGAATTCTATGACCCCGTTGGAGGTTTTTATATGAGCGTTTCGTCCATATCCTCTTTGACCAATCCTGGTTCAGCAACCGATTCGACCAAGAGAAAAACCACCCTGAATCAGGAAGATTTTCTCAATCTGTTTATCACCCAGCTTAAGAATCAGAATCCCCTTGAGCCCATGGATTATTATCAGATGGCAAGCCAGATTGCGCAGTTTAACAGCCTGGACAGCCTAAATCGAATCTATGAATCTATGAAACTCCTGAATGCCTATCAATCCTCCATGAACAGTTTGCAGGCAACTGGATTGATTGGTAAGAGAGTTGAGGTGAATGGCCAGTCTCTGTTCATTCAAGAAGGAAAGGTTTCAGAGGGTTATTATCAACTGTCCAAACCTGGAAAGGTGAAAATCCAGATCTATGATTATCAAGGACAATTGATTCGAACTCTGGATGAGGGGATGAAGGATACTGGCAAACAGAAGCTGGTCTGGGATGGAAAATCGCAAGAAGGAATCAAACAGAAGGATGGGAAGTATCTGTTGCAGGTGATTGCCGTGGATGAGAAGGGGATTCCCATACCGGTCAATCTCTCGCGAATTGAAATCATCAAAGGGGTCCATTTTGAGGACGGAGGAATCTATCTGGATTTGGGATCAGAAAAGATCACTTTACAGAATATAAAAGCCATTCTGGGCTCATCTGTTTAACATTGAAAGGAGGTTCATCTTATGTCCGTGACATCATCTTTTTATTCGGGTCTTTCAGGTCTTGATACCCATGCGACCGCCATGCGGGTGATTGGAGACAACATTGCAAATCTTCATACCACTGGTTTTAAGAACAGCACGGTCCACTTTGCGGACGTGCTCGGCGTTTCTCTCACAGGCGTCAGTGGGGGAAATCAGACCGGGGCCGGGGTCAGGGTGTCGAGTGTGGATGCCAACTTCATTCAAGGATCTCTCATGACGACCGATGTCGCTACTGACGTTGCTGTCAATGGAAAGGGTTTTTTCGTGGTTCAAGACCCCCTGACTGAAGAGATGTTTTATACCCGGGCAGGCCATTTCCAGGTTGATAATCGAGGCTACTTTGTCAATACCCAGGGGTATCGGGTGCAGGGATATCTTTACGATCCTACAGGAAGCAACCTGATTGAATCCCTCTCCGCCATTCAGATTAATCAGAATAGTATGATTCCGCCCCGGGTGTCCAGTTTAGTCAATATGGTCTTGAATCTCGATGCTTCTGAATCTGCTTTGACATGGGATATCAACAATCCTGCAGGGACTTCCCACTTTTCAACCGCTCTCAATATCTATGACTCGTTAGGACAGTCCCATCAGATTCGAGTCTATTTTACAAAGACGGATGCTCAAACTTGGGAATGGAATTCAGTGATCGATGGAGCGGATGTTCAGGGAGGCACACCAGGCACGCTGGTCTCTTACGGGACAGGAACAGTTACCTTTGACTCCAACGGCCAGCTGAGTACCGGTATGCCAATGAATTTCTATGTGAGGCCTTCGTCTGGCGATATTGTCTTTGCCAATGGTCTGACTGCTCCTGCCACAGAGGTTGACTTTACTGGCACCAGTCAATATGGTTCACCCTCCGCCATCCAGGTACTCGTCCAAGATGGTTATGCGGCTGGAACCGTATCGGGGGTGAGCATTGACGATGAGGGGAACATTGTTGCCAGTTATACCAACGGGACCCGGCGGAGGATTGCCTGTTTGGCCTTGGCCGATTTTCCAAACCTCAATGGTCTGGCCCGAAAAGGGGGAAACCTCTTTCATGCCACAACCACTTCAGGCGATCCACTTTACAATCGCTCCGGGGTGGGAGGAATGGGGACGATATGCTCCTCTATGCTGGAAGAGTCCAATGTGGATATGGCGGCTGAATTTATCAAAATGATCATTATCCAAAGGGGTTATCAGGCCAATACCAAGGTGATTACTACAACCGATGAAATGCTTGCCCAGCTGATCAATATTCGCTAATCGTTTGGAGGATAGAGTTCCGGGAGTTTAAAATAAGTGCGAGGGTTCCCCATGAAGCGCTTATAACGCCGAGAATTCACATGGGGTGGTAGACCCCATGTGAATCCCATTTAGAGACCGATCGTTTCCCATACCTTTAGTGGCTGAGCAGAGGAAAGGGGACATATCCCTTCACTGCACCAAACTCAATACTCCAAAGCAAGCCCTTCTTTATCCATCTGTCAAACCATTGACAAATGACCTCAATATTGACGGCTGCAGATTTTCTGCATGGGTTCCGTCAATTCAACATTTTCCTATATTTTCAACTGATTAACCCCTTGATATCATTTTTTTTCAATTGGCATGGGCATTGCTATCTTCTCTTTGAATCTTATTTTTGGACAGGATGGAATGGCTGAGCAACCGTTGAATGAAGCAAAGGTCGAAAAGAAAACGGATGAGAATGTCCCAAAAGAGAAAAAAGGTAAGAAAAAGCTGATCATTCTGATTGGTGGATTCCTTGTTCTCGTCCTCTTAGCCCTTGCTTTAATCTCTTTTATTGCCCCCTCCCTTATTCCTGTCCAGATCAACCCCTTTTCTAAGGGCAAGACTGCAGAAGAGAAGGAGGTGATCCCAAATCAACAAGGACATATTTATCATCTCGAATCAATGATCGTGAATCTCGCTGATACCGAGGTTCCGAGATACCTAAAGGTCAAAATTGACCTCGAAAGTGTGGAACCTAAACCGAATGAAGAGTTTGATAAACGTTTGCCTCGACTCAAGGACGCTGTCCTGACCATCCTCACCAGTAAGACCTATTCGCAGATTTCAAATTCACAAGGGAAGATGGAGTTAAAAGAGGAGATCCTGGTCGAGGCGAACCAGATTTTCGACAAGTTGAAATTGAAGACGGTCTATTTCACCGAGTTTGTGATCCAATGATGGCCACTGAAAAGATACTTTCTCAAGAGGAGATTGATGCCCTGCTTCGGGGAATGGAAAGCGGGGATGTGAGCACCACCCCTGAGCTAAAGGATCGATCCGGAATCAGCCAGTACGACTTCACGAATCAGGACCGGATCATCCGTGGTCGAATGCCGACTCTGGAGATCATCAATGACCATTTCTGCAGGCTATTCCGGAACAACCTTTCCTCGGCCTTAAGAAAGACGATTGATGTGAGCTCAAAGGGGGTCGAAATGAAGAAATTTGGGGAGTTCATTAAGACCCTTCCACTTCCGAGCAGCCTTCACATCTTCAGGATGGAGCCTCTTCGGGGTTATGCGATCTTGGCGCTGGAGGCCAAACTGGTTTTTACTCTGCTCGATATCTTTTTTGGAGGGTCAGGAAAGTCTTACTACCGGGTCGAGGGAAGGGATTTCACAGCCATTGAGTCTAAATTGATCCACAAGGTTACCACCATGATCTTCTCAGAGATGGAAAAGGCATGGAATGTGGTTCACCCCATTAAGATCCTGCATGTGCGGAGCGAGATCAATCCTCAGTTTGTGAGCATTGTCCCTCCCAGTGATCTGGTGATCAACATCACCTTCGGTGCAGAGCTGGAGCAATTTACCGGAAAGATCGAGATCTGTATTCCCTATGCTATCATCGAGCCGATTAAAAGCAGACTCTATTCAGGGTTTCAGAGTGATCAACTGGATGTAGATCAGACCTGGATCACAAGATTTTTGGAACGGCTCCAGGCCGTTGAGGTCGAACTGAAGGTTGAATTGGGAAAGTCGAAGGTGATGATTCGGGACCTTCTCCGATGGAAAGAAGGGGATGTGATTTCCCTGAACCAAGTCGCTTCCGATCCCTTGCTGATCCAGGTCCAGGGGGTTCCCAAATTTTTTGGAAAACCTGGAATGTGCAGGGGAAACCGGGCCATTCAAATTGAGGGGAGAACCCGACCCGATGGATTTTAATGAGGAGATGGATGGTGGAACAGCGGCCTCAACATAACCCCAAAAATGGAGGTTGAAGAAACGATGAATGAAGAAAACTCCAATGTGATGGAAAATAGCAATCTCAGTTTCATCCTTGATATTCCTCTCGAAGTCTCTGTCGAATTGGGGAGGAGCCGCATTTTAATTAGCGAGCTTCTTCAGTTAGGACAAGGGTCTGTGATTGAGCTTTCGAAACTGGCAGGAGAACCTCTGGAAATCCTGGTCAATCAAAAGCTGGTTGCCCGGGGAGAGGTGGTGGTGGTCAATGAAAAGTTTGGCGTCAGATTGACAGATATCATCAGCCCTGCCGAAAGGGTGAAACAGTTGGGAGCGTAATGGAAATGACCTGGGCTATCTTCAAAATGCTTTTGGTGCTGGGGACCCTTCTCCTCATTCTGTTTTTCATGGCCAGGTTGATGAAGAGAAGTCGGATCCTGCCAGGAGTCGCCGCGAGTGATTCCATCATTCGTGTGCTGGGCACAAAATCCCTTGCTCCTGGAAAATTTCTCACCCTCGTCGAGATGGGTGGAGAGGTCTTGGCCCTCGGGATCACTGAATCTCAGATCACCCCTCTTATCCGGATAGAGAATAAAGAGGCTGTCGATCGGATGATCCACCAGATTCCAACCCCAACCGAAACCACTATTCCGCTCCATTATCTTGAGATGCTTCTGAAAAGGCCTAAAAGGTTAACAGGTGGGTTCTGGAGGAAACTCTATGCGAAATGAAGCTCATCGCATCGCTTTCTTCTCCATCCTTGCCCTCCTGAGCCTTACGGTGATCCTTCTCTGTCCTTCCCCAGGGGGAGCGCAGGCAAAGGGGCTTTCGCTTCCCACTGTGAAGGTCGGTGTGGGGGAGGCAAAGAATTCAGAGGATGTTTCTGTTCTGATCCAGATCCTCTTTCTTCTGACCATCCTGTCTCTGGCCCCGGCCATCCTGGTGATGATGACCTCTTTCACCCGTTTGATCATTGTCTTTTCGTTTTTAAGAAATGCGATGGGCATTCACCAGATGCCGCCCAATCAGATCCTCATCGGATTGTCGCTCTTTTTAACATTTTTTATCATGACTCCAGTCTGGCAGGCCGTTAAAGAAAATGCCTATACCCCTTACATGGAGAAAAAACTCTCCCAGGAAAAGGCGCTTGCCGAGGCCATGAAACCGGTTAGGGAGTTTATGTTCAAGCAGACCCGGGAGAAGGACCTGGCGCTCTTTGTCGGCCTTTCAAAGATTCCGAGGCCGAGGAATCAGGAGGATATTCCGACGAGTGTGCTCCTTCCAGCCTTTATGATCAGCGAATTGAAGACCGCCTTTCAAATGGGTTTTGTCCTCTTTGTTCCATTTTTAGTCATTGACATGGTCGTCTCCAGCATCCTTCTGTCCATGGGGATGATGATGCTTCCTCCGGTGATGATCTCGTTGCCCTTCAAGGTCTTGCTCTTTGTACTGGTGGATGGCTGGCATCTCATCGTGGGCTCAATGGTCAAGAGTTTTTATTGATAGGGAGAAAGAGCGATGAATCCTGAACTTGTTGCCCGCATTGCCAAAGACGCCATTGAGATTACCCTTTACCTCTCGCTGCCCGTCATGGGAATCGGGTTGCTGGTGGGGTTCATCATCAGCCTTTTTCAGGCCGTCACCCAGATGCATGAGATGACGCTGACTTTTGTCCCTAAAATCGTTGCCGTCTTGCTCAGCCTTCTCTTTTTGGCGCCCTGGATGTTGCAGAAGATGGTCTATTTTACAGAACAACTACTCCTTCAATTACCTGGGTTTGTGCGATGAGAGGAGATGGTTTCCATGGTCAATGAGTTTTCCCATTGGACGCTACCCATGTTCCAGAGCTGGCTTTTGATCATGATGCGAGTTGCCCCGATGGTCTTCATGATGCCTGTGTTTTATTCACGAAACCTTCCCAACCGGGTGAAGGCCGGATTGACCCTGATCGTCAGCCTGGTGCTTCTGCCCACAGTCCAGGATGGACTGACTCCTTTTCCTTCGCAGCCCTTGAGTTTTATTTTTTTTGCACTTTCTGAGGTGATCATCGGGTTTTTGTTGGGTTTCTCCGTCCGCCTCGTCTTTGCCGGGCTTCAATTGGCGGGTGAAATTGCCGGATTCCAGATGGGATTTGGGATGGCCCGAGTGATGGATCCCCAATCCGGAAGCGAATCCGCTATTTTAACCGAATTCTATTATCTCACCGGCCTTCTCCTCTTTTTGGCCGTGGATGGACATCACTGGTTTTTTAAGGCATTGGCCCAGAGCTTTCAGATTCTCGTTCCCGGTGAGTTTCAGCCCCGGGAGGGGCTGATTCCTCTCTTGGTTCAACTGTCGGGGAAGATGTTTGTGATTGCGATCAAAATCGTGGCCCCCATCTTGGCCATCCTGATGTTGTTGAAGATCGCACTTGGAATTATTGCGAGAATGGTTCCTCAGGTCAACCTGTTGATGAGTAGTTTCCCGTTAACGATCGGTCTGGGATTGATCGCAATCGGGATTTCAATGGACCTCTTCTGGCCCTCGATCAAACATTTGATGGATGAATCGGGGAGAGGGTTGACGACGACCCTATTGCCATTGATGAAAAGATAGTTATGGCCGAAGAATCTTTTTCTGAACGATCAGAACAAGCCACACCCAAAAGGCGGGAAGAGGCAAGGCGAAAAGGCCAGGTGGCCAAGAGCCGAGAGATCCCTTCCATCTTTATCCTGATGGGCGGGGTTTCCATCCTCTTTCTATTCGGGTCCTATTTTTACTCCCATCTCTCGGATCTGATGCTCCGATTCTTTCGACAGGTTCAATTTCGGTCTTTTTCTCTTGAGATGATTCAAACGCTCCATGTGGAATTGGTACTGGGGCTGCTGCTCCTCCTGGCCCCTGTATTTATCGCAACGATCGTCGTCTCTATCCTCAGCCATATGGTTCAGAGTGGTACATTGATTTCGCCCGAGGCCCTCTCTTGGGATTGGTCGAAAGTGAATCCATTCGCTGGGATCAAAAGGCTTTTATCAAAGCAGTCTGTAGCAGAATTGTTGAAATCGATCTTTAAATTTGTCATCGTCGGCTGGGTGATGTATCTCACGATCAAAAAAGAGTTGCCTCAACTTGCCCTTCTGATGGACCGGGAACCACAGGCCATCCTCAATTATATCCTAACCATTTCCTGGGATCTTCTGCTTCGGACCGGCGTGGTCATGGTGGTTCTGGCAGGTCTCGATTATCTCTTTCAGCGCTGGACTTATGAAAAGCATCTCCGGATGACCAAACACGAGGTCAAAGAGGAACTGAAGCAGACCGAAGGAGACCCCATCATTAAATCGAGGATCCGAAGCCTCCAGCGCCAGATGGCTCGGAGACGGATGATGGCCGAGGTGCCGAAGGCCGATGTCATCATCACCAACCCGACCCATTTAGCCGTGGCGCTCCTTTATCAGATGAAATCAATGGAGGCTCCCAAAGTGGTGGCCAAAGGGGCTGGCCATGTGGCGGAGAAGATCATTGGGATTGCCCGAGATCACAGGGTTCCGGTGATTGAAAATAAACCACTGGCCCAACTTCTCTACAAGACCGTGGAGATTGGCCAGATCATTCCATCCAGCTTTTATCACGCGGTGGCCGATATCCTGGCCTATGTCTATAAATTAAAGAATAGGATCCGGTAAGGTAATGAACGAAAAGATCACCCCCTCCCTATCCCTGCATAGTGAAGAACGTCGAATCCAGCAGGCTGATCTCTATCTTGCTGCAGGGGTCATCTCCATCTTACTGGTGATGATCCTTCCTCTGCCCGCACTCTTGCTCGACATCCTGCTTTCGGCGAGCCTCACCTTTTCCTTGGTCATCCTATTGACCTCCCTGTACATCCGGACCCCCCTCGAGTTTTCAACGTTTCCATCGGTGCTTTTAATGACCACTCTGTTCCGGCTTTCCCTCAACATCGCTACGACCCGGTTGATCCTACTTCACGGACATGAAGGGACGGTGGCAGCCGGTCAAGTGATCAAATCGTTTGGGCATTTTGTGATCGGCGGCAATTACTTCGTGGGGTTGATCATCTTCACGATTCTCGTCATCATCAACTTCATCGTCGTCACCAAGGGGAGTGGTCGGATTGCAGAGGTGGCTGCCCGCTTTACCCTGGATGCCATGCCAGGGAAACAGATGAGTATTGATGCAGATCTGAACGCGGGTCTGATTGACGAAAAAGAGGCCCGGCAGAAAAGGGCGTTGATTGCTCGTGAAGCCGATTTTTACGGGGCGATGGATGGGGCCAGCAAATTTGTGAGAGGGGAGGCCATTGCGGGGCTGCTCATCATGCTGATCAATATTGTGGGGGGGTTTATCATCGGTGTGCTCCAATACAAGATGAGTTTCCTGGCTGCGGCTGAAACGTTCACCCTACTGACGATCGGAGACGGACTGGTCGCTCAGATTCCGGCGTTGATGATCTCCACCGCCGCCGGGATCATTGTCAGCCGGGCAGCCTCTGAACATCACATGGGGAAAGAATTACGAAACCAGTTCCGGCTCCAACCTCAGGCCATCCTCTTGTCTGCAGGCATCCTCTTCTTCTTAGGAATGCTTCCCGGACTTCCCCATATTCCATTTATGGGACTTTCCCTGGTCATCGGCTTCTTGGGATACTCCGTTTATAAAGAGCAGAGGCAATTGGAAAAGAAGAAGGCCGAAGAGGTTCAGAAGCTGGCCCTGCCTTCTTCGCCCGAGCCGATGGAGTCGCTCTTAAGCCTTGACCGATTGGAACTCGAGGTGGGCTATGGGTTGATCCCGATCGTGGATGAGGAGCAAAACGGAGACCTCCTGGAGAGGATCCGCTCCGTTCGGCGCCAGTTCGCAACAGAGTTAGGGTTCGTCGTTCCACCCATTCGGGTTCGAGATAATCTTCAATTGAAACCCGGAGAGTACAGGATTTTCATCAAAGGCAATGAAGTGGCGCGCGGAGAGATGATGCCTGGTTATATCATGGCCCTCAATCCCGGAGAGGTGAAGAAGGCGGTGGATGGAATTCCAAGTCAGGAGCCGGTATTCGGGCTGCCGTCCCTTTGGATTCCAGAAAAGCGAAAGGATGAAGCCCAGTTTGCTGGTTACACCCTGATTGACATTCCCACCATCATCACCACCCATCTGACTGAGATCTTACGCTCTCATGCCGATGAATTGTTAAGCAGGCAGGATGTTCAGAAATTGCTCGACCGATTGGCCCAGCAATATCCAAAGGCGGTTGAGGAATTAATTCCTCAAACCCTTTCCTTAGGTGTGGTTCAGAAGGTCCTTCAAAACCTTTTAAAAGAGAGGGTGTCCATTCGAGACCTGTTGACGATTGTGGAGACCTTGGCCGATTATGGCGTAGTGACCAAAGATCCAGACCTCCTGACGGAATATGTCCGTCAACGTTTGGGGCGCTCCATCGTCAAACCCTATGAAACAGAAGATGGCATTCTGCCTCTGATTACTCTTGATCAGCATACAGAAGATCTGTTGAGAGATCGGCTTCAAAAAGGAGATTTTGGGACCAACCTCACTTTGGAACCAGGCCTGATTCAGAAGATGGCCATGAGCCTTCATCAGATTTTGGACCGGATGACTCCCCTCCATTACCAACCGGTCCTCCTCTGTTCACCGGTCCTGAGAAGGCATCTGAGACGTTTGCTCGATCGAATCTTACCACAAGTTGTTGTTCTATCGCATCATGAGCTGCCCCCGCAGATTAAAATTCAATCGGTGGGAACGGTTTCCATGTCCTGAAACAGGGAAGGGATGGGAGGAGAAAGGTAAAACGGTGGTTCGAGAAAGGCGGAAAGTTAAATTCGCAAAGCGATCAAAAACGGGGGATTGGATATGCAGATCAAGCAGTATATAGCGAAAGATATCCAGGAAGCATTGAGTCGAGTGAAGGAGGAGATGGGGCCAGAGGCCATTATCTTATCCACCAAGAAGATCAAGAAAGGATTTCCTGAAAGAGGGATCTATTCAACTCCGATGGTTGAAGTGATGGCAGCGATTGACCGGCCGATCCAACCCGCGGGTGGACCCTTTGGGACGGAGCCGAAGGGGGCTTGGGGTAGAACCGATAGCCCAGGAGTCGAGGAGGAATCCGAAGAAGAACGTTTTCTCCGGAAGATACTTTCTGCCGGTTTTTTCCCAGAATTTGTACGGGAATTAGCCGAGGAGATTCGGGGGGTCCGAAAAGAGTCCAGGTCAAAAAATTTGATGGAGGTCTATCGGAGCCTCCTCAGCTGGAGATTGATGGAGAGCGTGGAGGTGAGTGACCTTTCTCTTCAAGGACCCAGGATATGGTCTTTCATTGGACCAACGGGCATCGGAAAGACGACCACGATGGTGAAACTGGCTGCCCATTTCCGGCTGAGGGTGACCGAACGGGTGACCCTGATCACGACGGACACCTATCGCATCGGAGCCGTGGAGCAGCTGAGGCAGTATGCACAGATTCTCCGATTGCCTTTGGAGATTGCTTACCATCCCAGTGAATTAAAGCAAATCATCGAAAAGAACAGGAGACAGGATTTACTTCTCATTGATACGGCCGGAAGAAGTCCGCATCTCATTCAACCGATCAAGGAGCTGAAAGATTTTATTACCGTTGATCCGAGGATCGAGAATCACCTCCTGCTGAGTGCGACGACGAAAGATACGGACCTCGAATGGATTGTGGATCGATTCCGTCTGATCCCGATTTCAAGTTACATCTTCACTAAAATTGATGAAACCACACACTATGTGCCCATGTTCAATCAGATCTTGCGCTACAAACGGCCTCTCTCCTACCTGACCAAGGGCCAGAGTGTTCCAGATGATGTTGAGCCAGCCACCAAACCCAAAGTGGCCAATATGGTGCTCAGTACAATCCCATGGAGTTGATGAGGTGATTCAGAATGGATCAGGCAAAGAGATTAAGAACCGCGATGAATCAAATGCAACACCCACAGGAGGGGATTCCGATCCGGAGCATGGAGACCATTGCGCACTGTCCACGGGTGATCTCTGTCACCAGCGGAAAAGGAGGGGTGGGAAAGACCAACGTGGTCGTCAATTTAGCCTTGGCCTTTACCCGGTTAGGAAAAAAGGTTCTGGTCCTGGATGCCGATCTGGGATTGGCCAATATTGATGTCCTCCTGGGGCTGGTTCCGAAATATACCATCGAGCACCTCTTTGGGGGGGAGAAGAGTTTTTCAGAAATCCTGCTTGAAGGTCCAGGAGGGATGAGGATCCTTCCCGCCAGTTCAGGGGTGTCTGATCTGGTAGACCTCAATGAGACCCAAAAACTCTTCCTGCTTGACGAGATGGACCTGGTGGCCGAGGAGATTGATGTCCTGCTCATTGATACCGGAGCCGGAATCTCTTCGAATGTCCTCTATTTCAACATGGCCGCCCAGGAATCGATTGTCATCACCACGCCCGAGCCAACGTCCATGACGGATGCCTATGCCTTGATTAAGGTGTTATCCACCCAATATCAGAAGAAGAATTTCATGATGCTCGTCAATTTTGTCTCCGGTGAAGAGGAGGCCAAGGGGGTGTATCGAAAGATCAGCAAGGTCGCAGATCATTTTCTTAACTGTCTATCGCTTGACTATCTGGGATTTATCCCCGTTGACGAGAAGCTGCCTCTGGCGGTTCGATATCAGAAGCCCGTGCTGGAGATCTTTCCGCAGGCTCCTTCAAGCCGGCATCTTGAAAACCTTGCCAAAGCAGTTTTCGAAAGGCCCATGAAGTCAACCGAAAACGGCGGGATCCATTTTTTTTGGAAACGGTTATTTCAGTCACAAAAGAATCGTGAGGACGAAAGGGGGACCGTTTGAAAGCAAAAGCATTTTATCCTCAGGGCGATGCTCCGGCAGAACGCCTTAAGATTGTGCGCAACCCGAAAGGGCAGAAGGAGGAGGCCATCATTCTTCAATATACCCCTTTGATTAAATATGTGGCCTACCGACTGGCCATGCGACTCCCTCCCCATATTTCTACCGACGATCTGATCAGTGCCGGAGTGATTGGCCTGATGGATGCATTGACGAAATACGATCCGGAGAAGAAGGTCGAGTTCAAAACTTATGCAGAGTTTCGAATTCGTGGAGCGATGATTGATGAACTTCGCTCCATGGATTGGGTGCCCCGATCCATCCGGCAAAAGGCTGCCCAGATTGAGCGGGCGATCAACCAGTTGGAAAAAAAGAACGGACGGTCGGTTGAAGATGAGGAGATCGCTTCTGCCCTGGGGCTTTCCCTTGAAGATTATTATGAAACGATCAAGGATCTTCACGGGCTTTCTCCTCTCGATGTCGAGGAGGTTCAGAAGCGATTTTCAAGGGTTTCCTTCGAAGACATCTTGGACTCGCTTGTGGACGGTGAGGAGAACGATCCCTTTCATCAATACAGTTTAAAGGAATTGAAAAAGGTTCTGGCCCAGGCGATTGACGAGCTTCCTTCAAAAGAGAAAATGGTGATTACCCTCTATTATTATGAGGAATTAACGTTAAAAGAGATCGGCGAGGTCCTCGATTTAACGGAATCGAGAATCTGCCAGATTCACACCAAAGGGGTTTTAAAACTGAGAAGCCGGTTGAAACGATTTCTCGAAGGAGAAGGAATAGATTGAAGACCTCCCCTGTTTCAACGGGATGAGGATTCCTTTGGACCGAGCCAAAGAATCCAAAAAACTTTCAAACAATAGCAAGAGAAATAACATCGCGAAGGAGAGAGAATATGCCAGATTTAAAAATGAATATTTTGGTGGTTGATGATTTTTCAACCATGAGAAGGATCATCAAGAATATCCTCCGTCAACTTGGATATGTCAATGTCCATGAGGCAGAAGACGGGACGGCAGCGATCGAGGTCCTCAAAAAGGAGAAGATCCATTTCGTCATTTCGGATTGGAATATGCCTCAGATGACCGGTCTGGAACTCCTGAAAGCTGTCCGCACGAGCGAAGAATGGAAAGATCTGCCGTTTCTCATGGTTACGGCGGAGGGGCAGAAAGAACATGTGATTGAGGCGGTGAAGTACCGCGTGAGCAATTATATCGTCAAGCCCTTCACCGCTGAAACCCTGACTGAGAAGATCAATAAGATCTTTGAAGGAAAATAATCCCCGATGGCTGACGAAATTGGATTCTCTAAAAAAATCAGTGGCCCTCTGCCGGCCGATCCAATGAGAGATTCCGGAGGAAATCCTCCTGGAACGGAGATCCCCTTCCGGAAGAGAAAGAAGGTGAAGCCGGAGGCCCTTCCCGTGGGTGAGGGGGGGGCTGGTGATTCGATGGAACCGGATGGGAATCAATCCCTCGGAAAGATACTGGATATCGAGATCTAAATCAACGAAGAAGGAGGAAATAAGATCCATGGACCTTTCAAACTGGAACTATGTGAGGATCGATTTGATCCTTTTGGTCGGAGGGTTGCTCACGATGATGATCATCATGCTTACCTATTTTCGCCGGATGATGGGCGCTCTCAGGGATTCAAGACCGATGGATTGGAATCCCTATCGAATCCGAAAGTGGGTTGAGGAGTCGGAAGCCATCTGTGAGAAACTTTCAGAAATGATCGAAGAGAGAAAACAGATTGCCGATCGGTTGATTGCCCATCTCGATGAGAGGATCCAGACGCTTTGTTCCATGATCTCTTCCTTAGATCAAGTGAACCTTCCGATCGTCGAGGAGGTCTATGGTGAAGAGCAGGCCGGAAGGATCCAAAAGATGGCCGAGGAGGGACAGAAGTTTTCAGATATTGCCAAACAGACCGGACGGACCATCGGAGAGATCGAGCTTATGATGAATCTAAAAAAATCCCAAGAATCTTCACCTTTTAAAATTTAAAGAACCCTCACCCTTCCCCTTTGGGCATCGAAGGCGGGATGGGGCGGCAAGGCGCAAATCGAATTTATGGGGAACGCCCTTCGCCATTGAGAGGGGTGGATTTGGACAGCATTCCTTCCATCCTCAGGCATGGAGGCGACCCTCAGCATGGGGGACGGCTCTCTTTTGATGCGAGGGCCATCTTGCCGAGAACCAGGAGCCCAATCTTTTTCGTCGTCTCATCCTAAAGGACGTTTTTGGAAAAGATTCATTTCCCTTCTCTTCAGATTCAAGATCTGATTCGTCTTGACCCTTCTTCGGAAAAGGACCGCCCCGTTTTTTACATCGGTCAGATTCTTCGGGGAAAGGTCATTGAGACCATGGATGCACGCCATGCGTGGATCCGGATGGAAGGCCGGAATTTTTACGTAGAGAGTCGCATCCCATTAGAGCAAGGGAGGGAAGGCACTTTTGAAGTGAAGGCGGTTTTTCCTCAGATCCTTCTTCGATGGCTTACCCCACAAGAGGAAAACCCTCAGGGAATGCAGAAGTGGCTTCATGCCTTTCAGCTAACCGACCTTTCGGTAGGAGACTTACCCGAAAAATTATCTATCCTGCTTCAATCGGGAAAGGAGGCGGTCCCTCTTTCGGTGCGGGAGACGATCGAACGTTTACTCAACCTATGGCATTCTTTCGCACCCTCTGGGTCCTTTCACTTCGATCCAAGACAGATTGCGGAGTGGTTCAAACGATCCGGAATCTTTTTTGAACACCTCCTTGGAACATGGATTGAGACCCAAACTCAAACCCAATTGGAGAAGGTCTTAGAGGGCGATGTGAAAGGGATGGTGGCACGGTTGAAGGCTCAGTTGGAAGAACTTTCTATGCCGACTCGAACCTCCAGCCCTTCTTCCTCGCTCCAAGGAGACATTTTAAAGGGCCTTGACGAGTTGCTTCGAAGGATTGATGGCTACCAGATTCTTCACACCGCTTTTCGTGACCGTGCAGATGAGAGGCTCTTTATCCTTCTTCCCTTATGGGTCCAGAACCAACTGCAGTTCGTTGACCTTCAACTCTCCCTCTCTGCCTCTGGATCCAACCCTGAGGATCCCAGAGCGATCTCCTTGCTCTTCCTCCTTCACCTGTTAGAGTGGGGAAAAGTGAGCATCGAAGTGAAAATGGTGGGAAAGAGATTTTATGCCAGATTCCTTTTTGTATCGGAGGAAGTGGCGTCCTTCTTCCGGACAGGGATGGATGAACTCCAGAGACGACTTTTCCATCTGGGGTTTCATCCGGAAATACAGGTCGCTACTCAGACTCCAGAACAGATGATTGAACATTTTATGGGTGAGATGAAAGGCGATGGTTCCCCGTTGTTCGATGTAGTCATCTGATGATGGGGGCTCCTCATGGAGATAAGAGGATAGATGGAATGGAACTGAAAGGGTACAAACAGAGGAATTTCAAAAAGGCTGTGGCGCTCAAATATGACCCGGGGAAGGATCGCGCACCGAGGATGACCGCCAAAGGTCAGGGACATCTTGCCGAGAAGATTATCGCATTAGCCCGGCTCCATGGCATACCTATTCAAGAAGATCCAGCCTTGGTTCAGGTCCTCTCCCAACTTGATTTCTATCAGGAGATCCCTCCTGAGGTCTACCTCGTTGTGGCAGAGATCTTGGCATTCGTCTATTCGATGCATCAACGGCGGGCATCGCACTTCGGGAGAAAGGAGTAGGAAAAATTTACCCTATTCCCATTGGGTTGTGGGTATTCCTTGCCTTATTGGAATGTCCAACAGATGATTTGAGAATTATAATTGTTTGAAAATCATTGAGTTTTCAAGATTGGCACATGCCTTGCAGATTTTTACAACGAAAGGAAGGCCATTTATGCAGCCAGTCATGCTTTTAGCTCCTTCAGGAGCCATCCGACAGGAGAGGCGATTTCAACTGATTTCCCAAAATTTAAGCAACGTTCAGACCGTGGGGTATAAAAAGGACGTTCCCGTTTTTTCGACCCTCTTTCTTGATGCGATCCATCATTTTCAAGATGAGAGCCAGAACACCTCCGTGACCTCTTTTCAGCAGGGAAATATTGAAAGGACAGGTCATCACCTTGACCTGGCCATAGAGGGCGAGGGCTTTTTTAAAGTGAAAACCCCTCAGGGGGTCCGGTATACACGGGCAGGCAATTTTAAGATGGACAAAGATCAGAGGTTGATTCATGCAGAGGGTTTTCCCATTCTCGGACGGAGAGGGGAGATCCGACTGAACGGTAATGAGGTGGTTGTTGAAAAGGATGGAACCATCAAAGTGGATGGATCCGAAAGCGGTCGAATCGCCCTGGTTACCTTTCCCGACCTCTCCTGCCTGAGAAAGGAAGGGAACGGTCTTTTCGTCTCGGACAGGCCTGATGAGGAGCGGGAGATAGAGGGAGGAACGATGCTTCAGGGCTATCTTGAACAATCGAATGTCAACCCGATTGAAGAGATGGTGAAACTGATTGATAGCCTTCGATCCTACGAGTCCTGTATGAAGGTGATTCAGGCCCGGGATGAATTGACGGGAAGGGCGGTCAATGAGATGGGACGGGTTTAACTTTTAACGAGGGAGGAATGTGAGAGATGATGCGAGGACTCTGGACCGCAGCGACAGGCATGGCTTGTCAGCAAACCAATATCGATGTCGTGGCCAACAATCTTGCCAATGTGAACACCAATGGATTTAAGAAGAGCCGCGCCAACTTCCAGGACCTGATGTATCAGAATATCCGGACCGCAGGGGCGACGACTGCCAGCGGAGGCCAGATTCCATCCGGAGTTCAAGTGGGCATGGGAGCGAAGGTGGTTTCCGTGGAAAAGCTGTTTGTTCAGGGAGATTATGCGAATACGAAAAATCAACTTGATGTGGCGATCGAAGGGAAAGGCTTTTTTAAACTCTTAAACAACGGCAGGGAGGTTTACACGCGCTCGGGAGCTTTTAAATTAGACAAGGATGGTTACATCTGCGACAGCCATGGGAACCGGCTCCAGCCCGAGTTTTCGATTCCTGCACGAACCGCGACGATCACGATTGATTCGGGAGGTAGATTGGTTGCCTCCGGTTCAGACGGAAGGGAACTTGGAAGCGTTCAGATCCAGCTGTTTAACTTTCCCAATCCTGGAGGATTGCGAAGCATCGGTCAGAATCTCTTTATCCCAAGCGATGCCTCGGGAGATGCGGTCCAGGGGAATCCTGGAACCGATGAGTTCGGGACGCTCTCTCAGGGGTTTCTGGAAATGTCAAATGTGGACGTGGTGGAAGAGATGATCAATATGATTATGGCTCAACGGGCGTACGAGATTGGCAGCAAGGTCATCCAGGCCGGGGACGATATGCTTCAGATCGCCAATAATCTAAAGAGATAGGAGACCCAAAAGTGAAACTGACCATCTGTTTGATGATCCTTCTTACTTTTTCGATCGCTCTTGATGTTGACACGGCTTCAGGACAGACGTCCCTCTCTCTTGAGATCCATCGGGAGGGGAGCTTGCTTGAACTGGAGGAAGTCGTCAAGATCCTTGAGGCTGGCTTTCAGGCCATCCATCCCTCGAAGAAGTACTGGATTGAGATTAAATCGGTTCATCAATATGAGAAGATCAGACTTCCCTCAGGGATCCTTCAGTGCGACCTGTTGATTCCAGAGACGGCCCGTTCGGGAGGGAAGGTTTCCGCTCTTCTCCTCTTTCGGACTCATGGAAGAGAGGTTGGAAAATCGAGGGTCAATGCGACCGTGGATATTTATACAGACGTGATCGTGAGTGCACGTTATATGGGAAGACACCAGGACATCCAGACAAAGGATCTCCAATGGATGAGGCGGAGTCTTGCCACGCTACCGAATGACTTTCTCAGTGAGATGAAGGAGGTTTTAGGAAAGAGGACCATCATCGCGGTCAATCGTGGCGAGGTGCTTAGGGCAGGTATGGTTGAAGAACCTCCCCTGCTCAAGAAAGGAGACCGGGTCATCTTGGTGCTGGAGAACCCCCAGCTCAAAATCACGACCTTTGGTGAGGTTAAAGAAGAGGGAAGGAGAGGAGACCGCATCAAGCTGGTGAATCTCTCCAGTCGAAAAGAGGTTTCTGGCCGTATCCTTGATGGACACACCGTCCGGATTGATTTCTAAGAGCGTTTAGGGTCAGAGGGAAGGCTTAAGATGAAAATGAGGAGTCAGAGAAACAGGTCTTCTGTTACCCATTTGTGGAAGATGGGGATTGGGCTTCCGATGATCTTTTTGATCCTCACTGGATGCATGACGTCTCAAGCTCAACGGCCGACGCCAGTGGATCTTGAAAAAGAGGTGATTTCAGCCCATCTGCGGCCTGCTCCCAAGCAAGAAGAAGGATCCCTGTGGTCATCTGGGCAGGGGGTCCTTCTTTATAGCGATGTGAAGGCTAGAGGTGTGGGCGATATTGTCACCGTAAAGATTGTTGAGTCCTCAAGCGCCTCAAAGAATGCCGAAACAAAAACCGAAAGGGCGTCAGGAGTGAAGGCGGACTGGAGCGGTCTTTTTGAACTGATCAGCAAGGGCTGGTCACTCCACAAAACACCGATCGGGGCAAGCCATCAGATTGACCTATCGAACCAATTTGATGGAAAGGGTGAGACCACTCGAACCTCCACCATGAATGCCTTTGTTACGGCAAGGGTCATCCATGTGCTTCCAAACGGAAACCTGGTGATTCGGGGGACGAGGGAGATTCGATTGAACAGTGAAAATCAGTATATCTCCATTCAAGGGATTATCCGGCCCGAAGACATCTCTTCAAACAATCTTATTCTTTCGACCTATGTGGCAGAAGCTGTGATTGAATTGAATGGTTACGGAGCGATCAGCGATAAACAGAGCCCGGGATGGCTGGCCAGAATTATTGACTGGGTATGGCCTTTTTAAGGAATCAGAAAGATGGAGCGTGGCAGGAGTAGAAGAATGAAACGTGCAGGGCGATATGGGGGATGGGTCATCGTGGGGATGCTCTTTCTGGCCTTCCCATCAGAGGCGGCCCGGTTAAAGGATATCTCCGTCTTCAAAGGAGTCAGAACGAATCATCTCTTCGGGTATGGCCTGGTCGTTGGATTGAATGGTACTGGGGATGGGTCGAACAGTGAGTTCACCATCCGCTCGATCGTCAATATGTTAGAAAGGATGGGGATTCACATTGATCAGGATAAGCTCAACCAGGTCAAACCGAAGAACATCGCTGCCGTCATGGTGACCGCCAACCTGCCCCCCTTTGCCAGGGTG
The DNA here is from genome assembly GCA_937124575.1 of uncultured Pseudomonadota bacterium. GTDB lineage: Bacteria > Desulfobacterota > BSN033 > BSN033 > UBA1163 > RBG-16-49-23. The sequence goes on from CAKZKY010000007.1 coordinate 21,579, forward strand.
GGAAGCAAGATTGATGTAACGGTCTCTTCAATCGGGGATGCCAAAAGCCTCCAGGGGGGGACGTTGCTTCTGACCCCTTTAAGGGGCGTGGATCAGCAGGTCTATGCCTTAGCCCAAGGGTCGATTCTTACCGGCGGGTTTGCAGCCGGAGGGGCGGCTGGCGGAGGCATTCAGAAGAACCATCCCACCGTAGGGATGATTTCGAGAGGTGGTCTCATCGAAAAAGAGGTGCCTGTCCGACTGAATGGAAAAAAAGATCTGGTTCTCACGCTCTTTAATCCTGATTTTTCAACGGTTGAGAAGATAAAGGAAGTGATCAATCGCGCTCTGAACGGACCTTATGCCACCTGTCTGGATTCGGGAACACTCTCCATTGCTGTTCCTGATACCTATCAAGAGCGGGTTACCGAACTCATTGCCACCCTTGAACGGTTGGAGGTTGTACCCGATACGGTCGCCAAAGTGATCATCAATGAGAGAACTGGAACGATCGTCATGGGAGAGAATGTTCGGATCTCAACCATCGCCGTCGCCCATGGAAATTTGAACATTGAGATCAAAGAGAGTTCTAAGGTCTCTCAGCCCCTTCCTTTTGCCCCTCCTCCCCCCCGAGGTTCCACAGGCGCCGTCATTCCTCCAGGGAGTGGAACCGTAGTGGCTCCAGGTGGGTCTACTGTGGTCACCCCTGATTCGGGCGTCACAGTTAAAGAGGAGGGACAGGCGCTCATGATTGTTCCAGCGGGTGTGAGTCTTGGAGAGATGATCCGTGCGCTCAATGCTATTGGTGCGACTCCTCGGGATCTCATCTCCATTCTCCAGAGCATCAAGGCGGCAGGTGCATTACAGGCTGATCTTGAAATTTTATAAAGATTTGAACCGGTTAAGCCCCAAAGGGTGGTGGCCAGCAAAAGGACTGAATAAGGGTTTTGGTCGGGCTAAGGAAGGGGCGGGAAAATGCCGATATATGAGATAAGAGGACCGGCAAGCCACTTAAATTTATCAAAGAGTCAAAACTCAGACCTGATAGATCAAAAAAGGCTTCAAACAGCCTGTCAGGAGTTTGAGGCGATTTTTATTCATCAGATGATCAAAGCGATGAGAAAGAGCATCCCGCAAACAGGGGGATGGATGGAACGAGGGAGAGAAAGGGAGATCTTTCAAACCCTGTTTGATGAGGAGATCAGCAAGAGTATTTCAAAAAGAGGGGGGTTCGGCATAGGGAAGGGGCTTTACCTCCAGATGCAGAAGAAGATCGAGAAGAGAAATCCGGTTGAGGGGAAAACCACGATGCCTTCAGAGTCTATCTTGAGGGTGGAGGAGAGGAGAGATGAGTGATGATTGGAAACGGGAGATGGAACTCCTGTATCAACTGTTTGAACGAGAGGTCTCCAGTTATCAGCAGTTGATCCGTGAGATAAAGATCGAGTCGAAATATCTGAGGGAAGGAAAGACTGAAGCCCTCATGCAGTCGGTCAGATCCATTGAGGGGCAGATTAAGATCCTTCACCTCCTTGAGCAAGAGATCCAGAAAACAGCAGAAACGATTCTCCAGGGCCTTGGCAAAGGAGAAAGAGAGCGGACGCTTTCACATCTTTTGCTGCTTCTTCCCCCTGTGCACCAGAGTCGCCTTTCCTCCTATCAGCAGACGGTTCTTCGCCTCAAGGAATGGGTGAGACAGATCAACGACCAGAACATGACCTTCATCAAGGAGTATATGAGTGTTCTGAACGAATTGATTTCACCCCTGATCGGCCGGATCAGTGAATCGGCAGGTTATCCAGGGCATAAACGATCCCCCACTTTTTTATCCTATGCGTTGAACCGGGAGATTTGAATGAGCGGTATCCGAAACGTCATTGACATTGCGAAAGGTGCTCTTTTTGCGCATCAGAAGGCGATGACGGTGACGGGCCACAATATTGCCAATGTCAATACTCCAGGCTATACCCGGCAGAGGGTGGTTCTTGGGGCAAACTCTCCCAATTCGGCCAGCCGACTGAAGGTTGGCATGGGGGTTCGGGCCGAGACGGTGGTCCAGTATACGGACCAGTTTATCAATCGAAATATTCATCAAAAGACTTCCCTTCTAAAAGAGTTCGAGACAAAGACTTCCATTCTTTCTCAGATGGAGGCTGTTTTCAATGAGACGGAGGGACAAGGACTCCTCCAAGCGATGAACGAATTCTGGAATGCCTGGCAGGATTTGGCTGGAAATCCAGCAGGGGCTTCAGAAAGGACAGCGCTTTTGGCAAAGGCGGAGGTGCTCACACGCCGATTTCACACGATGAGTGAATCCCTTCATCTGACCCAAAAGGAGATGAATACGAACATCAAACTCTCCATTGAGGAGGTCAACCGACTGACCAAACAGATTGCCCAGCTAAATGAGAAGATCGTCTATGCTGAATCGAACCAATCCACGGCCAATGATTTAAGAGATCAGAGGGCAAACCATATTGCTGCCCTTTCTGAACTGGTGGGCAATGTCTACCTGACCGACCAGCACGGTGCCCTTACGGTGATGACTCCAGATGGGATGATTCTGGTGGATGGAAAGTACCACTGGCAGCTGAGCCAGCAGGGAAAGGCCATCTACTGGAACGACATCCCCAGTGATGTCAGCGGAAGGCTGAAAAATGGGAAGATCGGAGCATGGCTCGACCTGAGGGACGAAGCCCTCCCGGAGTATCTTGCCAATCTGGACGAATTGGCAGGGGCCCTGATCAGAGAGATCAATGGTCTGCACCGTTTAGGATATACCCTTTCTGGAGAGACCGGAAAGTATTTTTTCGAAGATTTCAAGGTGTCTCCAGAGACTCCCAATCTGAATGATTTTACCGGCGCCGCATCCTATATCCGATTAAGCAGTGATGTGAGAGGGAGTCCTGCCAATGTTGCTGTGGGTGGTCTCTCTGGAAATCCAGGTGATAACGAGAATGCTTTAAGAATTGCATCTCTTCAGACAGATGGCTCCATCAGCCTTCGAAAGTGGACCATCGGCCAACGGGGAGCAGCTTTTTCAAGCACCCTACAGACGACCACTTTTGATGACTATTATAGTATGATGGTTGGGGAGATTGGCATTTTAACGGATGAATCTATAGAAAACCAGCAGTTTTCTCAGTCCCTGCTCGATCATCTCTCAGAACTACGTGATTCTGTGTCCGGGGTAAACCTGGACGAAGAGATGATCGAATTGATGAAGATCCAGAGAGCCCATGAAGCCGCCTCCAAACTGGTGACCGTTGCCGACGAGATGTTACAAACCCTTCTCGCTATGAGATAGTGGGGGACCCATGAGAATTGCGACCCGATCACTCTATCATTCGATGCAAGAAAGGATCCTTCAGCTCACGGATGATCTGAAGAGGATCAACGAGAAGATTACTTCAGGAAAAAATCTGAACCGGCCGTCGGACGATCCACTCTCCCTCATCCATTCCCTCGCTCTTCAAAATAACCTCTCCCAGTTGGAACAGTATCAGCGTAATATGGAGCGGGGAGAATCCTGGCTGAACCTGACAGAATCGGCCCTGAATGAGATACTCAAGGTTGTTGAGCGGGCACAGGAGATGGCCATCCAGATGGCGAATGATACCCAGTCCAGTGAGACCCGAGGGTATGCTGCCACCGAGATGGGACATCTTCTCGATCAGGCGATCTCCATCGGAAATACCCGGCTGGGCGGGTCTTACATCTTTGCGGGCTATCGGACCCACCGAGTTCCTTTTTCAAAGGCGGTGGTGGGAGGAATTGAAACCGCTCAGTATGAGGGAGATTCAAATGATTTCAAAATCCTGATTGGAAAAGATGAGGATTTGACCGTCGGAAAGAATGGAGGGACGGTTTTGATTAATTCTATGATTTTCGATACCCTGGGAAGGCTCAAGCAGGCTCTCGAGAATAATGACCGAACCGGACTTGGCCAACAGATTGACCAGTTGAAACAGGTTCAACAGAGCATTAATAATGAGATTGCGGATGTTGGAGCCAGAATCAGTCGGTTAGAGGGGAAAAAGGAGGTTTTGGTTCATCTGCACCTGGATCTGAAGGAGAGACTTTCTCAGGTTAATGATGTTGACTATGCCAGAGTGATCGTTGACCTGAGGCAGAAGGAGACGGCCTATCAGGCGGCCCTGCTTTCTTCAACACGAATTGCAGAATTGACCATTCTCAATTATATCAGGTAAAAAAAATAAGCCATATGAATGACAACGAATGACACGAGTGTTGGACGATTCGTTACCATTCGTATGATCTTCTGTTAAAATCTATCATTTTTATCCTTAATGGGTGACCCCGAACTTAAGGGGGAGAGGGTTCGTCAAGCACAGGATGTGCGACCATTTCAACTTGGCCAAGGAAGGCGATGATGCTTATTCTAACCCGTAAGGCAGGCGAAAAGATTGTCATTGGAGACCAGGTTAAGGTCTATATCATTGAGATTCGGGGCCCGCAGGTTCGATTAGGGATTGAAGCCCCTGTGGAAACTCCCATCTATCGGGAGGAGGTTTTTCAGAAGATTTTGGAAGAGAATCGACTCGCCTCAGAGGTTGAGATTGGACATTTTGAAAAGATCTTAAAAAAGGGGAAGACCTAAATTGAAGCTATCCACCACCCGGTTTGGAATGATTGAAGTCTTAGAGGATCAGGTGATTCAGATGCCTCACGGAATGATTGGATTCCCTGAATGGAAACGATTTGTCCTCTTAAGACATAGTGAGGCTTCCCCCTTTTTCTGGCTCCAGTCCGTGGACAACGGAGGCATGGCTTTTGTGCTCACCGATCCATTATGGTTTCAGCCGGATTACGATATCGAAATCAGCCCGGAGGACTCAGAGTCGCTTAAACTGGATCTGGCTTCAGAGGGGATTCAGACCCTGGTGATCGTCAATATCCATCTTTCCAATGGAAAACCTGAAATTACGGCCAACCTTCTGGGCCCAATTGTGATTAATCCCCACACCCGATTGGCAAAACAGATCGTCCTCCATAATTGTCCTTACTCCCACCGCCATCCCGTTCCCATGCATGAAAATAAAAACCCCTGAAGGCGGGCCATTCGCCTTAGGGGTTTTAGATAAACCCTTATTTAATAGTTACTTCTCTTAAATGAGATCGAGAATAGATTCTTTGATTATCTTCTCAGCGATTGCTTCGCTATCCACCTGATACTGTCCCTTGTTGATCCGATTTTTCAAATCGTCGACCTTTTCGGATCTTACTTCCGGAGTATTCTTCAGGGTTTCATAGATTTTCTGCATCTCCTTGGAGCGGGAAGAAAATTCCACCCGATCCCCTGAAGGGGAGTCAGGCGCAACCTGGCCTGGTTTCTGAATTTTTTCATTCGATTTGGCCGAATGGGTCTGATCCACTGTCTGAAGAATCGGCTTGTGCTGGTTGATTTCTGAGATTTTCATTTTCTTCTCCTTATTCAGACAAGTTGTTCATTGATGAAAGATTTGGCAACTTCAAAAAGTCTCTTTTTTAGCAAAATGTTTTCCTCCGGAGCCAGATACTCTTTTATGCCACCATTGTTTTCCTCTACGACCTTGAAGGTGATCTCCTGACCATTATCCGAAGACACATCGAGTGGACGGCCATACTCCTGGCTCAAACGTTTTAAAATGGCTTGGCTGGTCAAGTTACGGGGACCTCCATTGGCGAGCTGAGAAATGATCTCATTGGCTATCTTATCGATAATCAACATCTTTTTACTCTCCTTCGATAGGGTCACCTCATCACTCTGGCCTGTTTTTAAAGAGGCCTTCTCTTTTGAAATCTTAGATTTCACAGCGATCTGCTGGCTGTAAGCTCTCAAGACATGCTGGACGTGGTAGTCGGTCAGGATCATGGCCTTCTCGTTCATCTTTCTTATCGGCCGCCCCTTCAAAAAACTTTAACCTTTTTTTCGATCGGCAAAAAATTCAACTTTAACCTTCGACGGATGGATTTTATTGCCTGTTTGGCTATTGTGAAAGATTTTAACCTATTGAGATAATAGAAGAAAAACAATAAAAGCGTTTGGCACACCTATTGCTATAGTTTAAGGGAAAGATAAGTCCCTTCAAGCTTATCCGATACTCTTACCAAAGGTCGTCACGGTTGTTAAAAAGGAGGTCTATCAATTTTCTTGTTCTTATCCTAAAGGTGACATTAAATAGGGTAAATCAGGTAAGACGCATCCATCCTATAAAAGGTAGGGTGCGGAAAAGGGGTAAAACAGTTGGCAGGATAAATAGGTAAGAATATCTTCAGGAGATGACGAGATGCACCAGAGTTCGTACCATATTATAAGGCAGTTTCGTGATTTACTCATAGAAGAGTTTTCCAAGAGTCCCCTAAGAATATTAGACGTAGGCAGTTACGACGTCAACGGCACATACAAAGATTTATTTTCGGATCCCAAACGATTTATTTATACCGGTTTAGATTATCAGCAGGGGCCTAATGTGGATTATGTCCCCCAAGATCCCTATGCATGGAGTGAATTGGAGGATGAATCTTTTGATGCGATTATCTCAGGACAGACATTTGAGCATATAGAGTTTCCCTGGCTAACCATTGAGGAAATGTTTAAGAAACTGAAAAAAAA
>CAKZKY010000008.1 GCA_937124575.1 uncultured Pseudomonadota bacterium
ACTAAGAGCCGCATGAGCTCCGCAATCCCAATGGAGGGGTGCGTATCGTTGAGCTGGACCGCATATTTCTTATGGAATTTATCTAAACTCTTTTCTTCTTTCTGCAGGAAGATTCGTATCATGTCCTGAAGGGCGCACGAGACGAAGAAGTATTGTTGATGAAGTCTCAACTGTCTGCCCACCAGAGGTTCGTCATTGGGGTAGAGGACTTTGGTTAAGTTTTCACAGGCTACCTTTTCCTGAACGGCTCCATAATAATCGCCGACATTAAAAGCCTGAAAGTCGAACGATTCACATGCCTCAGCCCGAAAGAGCCGTAGCAAGTTAGCCGTATTGCTCTTATAGCCTACGATAGGAGTATCATAGGCCACTCCCCGGACCACGCGATCAGGAATCCAGCGAACTCGGTAACGGCCATTCACATCCATGTCATGGACTGTATAGCCTCCCAGTTTAACATCGAAGGAGATCTCTGGCCGGGGGATCTCCCAGGGATTTCCGTAGAGCAACCATTTGTCGGTCGATTCTACCTGCCAGCCATTACGGATTTCTTGGTTAAAGATTCCAAACTCGTACCGGATGCCATACCCAATCGTTGGAATTTTAAGCGTGGCTAAGGAATCCATAAAGCAGGCGGCCAGCCTGCCAAGCCCGCCATTTCCAAGACCTGGTTCCTGTTCATGGTCGATGAGCTCTTCGAAATTGAGTCCCAATTCTTCGATAGCCTTTTTTACATTTTCATAGATATCCATATTGATGAGATTATTCCCGAGGTGCGGTCCCAGCAGAAATTCCGCAGAGAGATAGCAAACCGTTCGACTCTCTTTCTGGTAGTAGGTCTGAGCCGTCTTAATCCAGTTGGCCATCAGATGATCACGCACCGTATAGGCCAATGCGAGATAGTAGTCATTGCGGGTAGCCACTGGGGCGAATCTCCCCTGTATGAATGCGAGATTATCGGCAAAGGCCTGTTTGATGGCCTCCACGCTAAGGCCAATTCGAGCCGATTCTTTTCTGTTTTCAGAAGATATTTTTTCACCTTCGCTCGCTTCCCCTGTTTGTCCATGAAGAACCTCCTTATTGGATGGAATATTTCCTCGCTTATCATACCTAAATTTGGGCTGATATGGAAGTGAAAATAGAGGTTAGGAAAGCTTCAGGCTTTCATTTAGACTGGTTCAGAGCAAATGGGGTTATCAAGGTGGCACAAGAGACACTCCTGACTGACTTACAGATTTACCCCATTTCGTGGATTCGAAGGTGGCCCTTTAACATTGAGGATTACCCGGAGGCAGACTCTGCTCTGAGCCTTTTTGTTGCGTCCGTATCGACCTTCATGGTTTTAGGGTCAATTACCACACCATAATCCTTCTTCGCCGCCTCAATACTGACATAGCCTTCAAGCACATCCTTTTCGACCATCTCGGGATCGCGTTCCAATGGATTTCCATAGCCTCCTCCTCCAGCGGCATCAATCGTCACCACATCCCCGGGTTTGAGTTGCGTTAGACCGAAGGGATTCCCTGGAATTCCGTTTACCAGAAATTGTGCTCTTGCTCCTGGTTTTCCGCCAAAGAGTCCTTCTGGAGGATGGATATGCCTTCCAGCTTGTATTCCTAAATTTACAGGTGGTATAGGGGCGTACTGGTCAGAGGGAACTCTAAAAACTTCCCTTTGACCAAGGCCACCCTTCATTCGGCCAGGACCGCTTGAATCCGTAAGGAGTTGCCTGCTTTCAACGATGAGAGGGGTGTCACTCTCAAAGATCTCAATGGGAGTATTAGCCCCATTGGCAGGGAAGATATAGACATAATTTCCATCGCTCATTGCGCTCGCTCCCATTCCACCACCCCTTATGATGACAGAATGCCAGGGCTTTGCGTCATTCCGTTTCCCATAGAAGACATTCATCTGGGCGGGAGTTCCCCCACTGGAGGCAATCACCTTGTTGGGTGCAACTCCTGAGAGGGCGCGATAGATGATCTCTGTGATGAAATGTCCGATGACCAGTCGGGCGGCAACGGCTGCGGGAAATTTGCAGTTGACGACACTTCCTTCAGGAGCCTTCATTTTAATCGGTCTTGCACAGCCATCATTATTTGGGATATCCGGACCGAACATGCTCTTCATGGCCATAAAGACATAGGCATAGGTAAAATTATAGACGACATTTCCGCCCCAATTGACCTGGGGGGAGGACCCTTCCAGATCAACGAGGATATCGCTTCCTTTGACCTCAACCGCTGCCTTGAT
>CAKZKY010000009.1 GCA_937124575.1 uncultured Pseudomonadota bacterium
ATATGTAACGTCATTCCTCATGACACCTTTAACTTTCCATATTCAAAAGAAATTTATATGCTGGAACGATGGAAATCGTTTTCCCACCCTCTTTGAATTCACCTTCCTGTTCCAGTGTGATAATCAGGCTCTTTTTTAAACCGATTTCATCCATTGCTTTTATCAATGCCCTTACCTCACGAGCCTTTGTCTTCTCTTCCGTCAGCTCGCCTGATACCTGAATCAGGTCTGTGATATGACGGCCTTTTTTAACGATAAAATCCACTTCAAGACCATTTCCCGTCTTGTAGTAGAAAACCTCTTTGCCCCGCCGCTTCAATTCGAGAAAGACCATATTTTCAAGAAACTTTCCTCGGTCGTCCGAAAACCGGAATGAGACTGCCTCTGCCAACCCTGCGTCAACCGTATAGACCTTCTTCGAACTTTTCAACTGATTTTTTACAGAAAAGGAGAAAGCATCTACTGTAAAGAGGAGGTAAGCGTCCGAAAAGTAGGAGAGATATTCCTTAACGGTCTTATCGTTAAGTCTGGTAAGCTTTGAGAGATTATTAAAACTATACGAAGACGATATGTTTGAGGCAAGATAAAAAAAGAGATTCTCGAGATCAATGGTCTTCTTAATTCCGAACCGGGCTGCTATATCTTGATAGAGAATGTTTCTCGCATACATAGCAAGAACCTCTTTTTGAGTCTCTCTGTCTTCAATAAAAGCAATCTCCGGAAAGCCTCCTTGGCGGACGAAGTCATCAAGGAGGCCTCGTATTTTATGACGATTCTTAAGAAGTGATACCTGGTCTGAATACTGTTCCCCCTTCGCTCGTATAAATTCAGAGAAAGAGAACGGATATACTTCCACAGGAATGGTTCTACCGGACAAAAGGGTAATAAATTCTGAAGACAAAAGGCGAGAATTGGACCCTGTTACAATGAATTTCACCTTTTTCCGTTCGTAGTGAGATTTAACAAATACCTGCCACTCCTGAAAAAAATGAACTTCATCTAAAAAACAGTAGACCATTTCGGATGGAGACACCAGTTTTAGATAATCTTCATAAATCCGTTCCAGATTCTCCACATCGTGCTTATACCTGCTAAAGCCCGGGTGCTCGAGGTTCAAAAAAAGAATATTTCTTGGCTTTATGCTCTTTTCTTTCAGAAGGTAATTTATGATTTGCCTGAGGAGCGTACTTTTTCCCGACCGCCTCACTCCCACAACGGAAAGGATATGTGGCAAGGCCAGCCCACGATGTATTGTGCTCATCACATCTCGTGGGACCCCTTCCTTATACAGAGTTCCATCCCAGTGTGGATTTTGATCAATGATCACATTTTCAAACATATTCACTCCGAATAAAATATTATTTATTCGGAATATACTCCGATTTTGTCGAGTTGTCAACCTCTCTGTTGAAATAACGGATAGGTCCAAAAATCTCTGGAACTCTTGAAATCTGGGTAACCAGAGAGGTTTGATCATCACTATGGAAAAATACCTTCAGGACTATCACATGATGAATGGTTCGATTTATTTTCTTTCCTTAAACCAGTTTTATTCCCTCCTTTTTTATCTGCCTTGCTAGAGCGCCTCCACCTCGATCAAACTCTTCTTTTTTAAAACAGACCACCTCTAAAAGAGATTTATATTTTTGTGCCTCATGGAAGATATTGAAAGATTCATCAAAAGGAGGAGGCAAAGATTTCTCAGATGAACCTAATACAATCGCTAAATCTATGTCGCTATACTCTATCCACACCCTTTGCGAAAGATCCAAAAAGGTAAACTTCCTGGACATCATGTAACTGACGGAGGATCTTGATAAATCCGTTCACGATATTCATCACTTCATCTTTTGACAAAGCCATGTAATTATCCCCTCGGAAAATCGAATGAAATCTTGAACCACGGCCTCAGTGATTCCTTTTGATAACTGGTTCAGATCTTCCTTATAGCGGGCATTGATGTAATAATTGGAAAGGAAGTCAAGTTTTCTTAAGGCAGACTCGTCAAACTCATGAATGATGGATGCCACTTCCGCTAAACGGCGAAGATTATGGATGGGGATGATCTCTTTGTCCTGATGGGCAAACAATGCTTTAATGCACTTCTCCAAAGACTGCTGATACATGAAGATAGCATAGATCCAACGCCCTGTTTGAAACATGGCCTTGGCTGTGTCCATATCATAAATGGCCCTATCTATCCACATTTGAACCATCTTCTGATCAACCATGCGCTCATTTTATTGCCCGAAAAACTAAAAGTCAATGAACAAACTAAAGGTCTTAAAGCGTCCCGAAACAAAATCATCAAAATAAAACCAATTTGACCCTATAAATATCAAATGGTAATGTTGAAGTGGAGGGGAGGATGAGATCAGATCAAAGGCGATGGAACGAACGGTTTAAAGGAAAGGGATTTGCCTTTGGGAAAGCTCCGAATCCTTTTTTAAAAAAGCATATTCGATTTCTTCCCAAAGGAAAGGCGCTCGATCTTGCAGCAGGCGAAGGAAGAAATGCGGTCTTCCTTGCTCAACATGGATTCGATGTGGAGGCCGTGGATATCTCTTATAAGGGCCTCCAAAAGTTGCGAAGATTGGCTAAAGAGATGGGAGTAAAAATCGAGACCATCTTGGCCGATCTTGATACTTATAAAATTGAAAAAGAGAAATACGATCTCATCGCCAACTTCTACTTTCTCAGTCGAAAATTGATCCCGAAGATCAAAAGGGGACTAAAGCAAGGGGGATGGATTATCTTTGAAACCTACATCCTCGAACACCAGAATATCAGCAGCGAAGGTCCGAAAGACCGAAAATACTACCTAACCCCAAACGAACTCCTCTGGCTTTTTAATGATTTCCGGATCTTCTTTTACCGCGAGGGTATCTTTAATGAGGGCGGGAGAAGAAAGGCTGTGGCCAGTCTGATCGCCCAAAAAATATGAAATTCGTGATCATGGTCGGGCAAATTTCAATCCCCCAAAGAGAGTGTTCTAAATCAATTTAATTGTTGAGGTCTGCTCTAAAGCTGTACAAAAGGGATAGCACGTGTCTTACGAAAGTTAACGCTTTTCAGCTTCGATGATTTTCACAAGCGTCTTCCGATGGCCTTCGGTCTCAGCAACAAGATCCTTCAGAGTCGACTTAATTTCTTCAGAAGCTGTATCGCTAAACTTGGAAAACTGTTTCTCGAGCAATGCACTTTCAAGGTCTCTGGCAATGGAGAGCGTTTGCAGTAATTTCAAGTTCCCCTCCTGAGCTTTTTTGATCTGTTGTTCTACGTACTCAATGGATGACTTGATTGCCCGAGGTCTCAATCGACTCTCGCGCAACAACCATCTGTGGATGGCTGGATCAGACCGAAGTGTCCCAAGCTTATCCGCATGTCTCCGTTCATCTCCTGCAAGGCCATTCCAGAAATCTTGGTAACTCTTAAACATTGCGGCGAATACTTCATAAAGCTCCTTAATCACCAGCTCGTGTCTGATTAGCATCTCCAACACATCCGTTTCATCTGCTTTCATGCTAATATGCTCCTCTTTTGGGCTTCACGTGCTGCCAAACTCACGTTCAGGTTCCTGAACCTTGATCAGGCTTGGACTGATTCACTCTCTTTCCCCCGACCCAATCATTTTCGTGGATCAATCATCCAGCTCTTATATCCCCATGACAACGGCCTCTCTTTTCTTCATTTCTTCCCTTTCCCTTTCTCCTTCCCTTTACCACGATCCTCGTAAAGATCGCTGCCCTGCTTGAGGGCATGAAATTCCTTTGACCCAGGTTTTATTCCCAACCTCTTGGCCAGTTCTCCCCAACCTTTACCCTTATGAGACTGGTATTCTTTGATAACATGGTCTGTTGTCTTTTTTGACATTTCCCCAAGGCGGAGAATGATATAGGCATCTGCCGGTTTTTCAACATGGCTGAGCACTGTATTGATTTGGGCATCACCGATTTTGAAACGAGCGGCAAGTCTTGCCCGGAATCCTGACAGGTCTGCTTCAGCTCTGATATTAAAATCCTTTACCCAAGCAAAATCGCCTGCTACTCCTATTGCTGATGATGAAACAAGCAAGAATACGACCGAAACCATGAGCAACATTTTTTGTAGTTTCATACAATCCTCCTTTTGTTCAATGATTTTGTCTTAATACCTAAATCTGCGGGGTTTTCGGCTTTATCTCAGAAATGCATCTCCCGCACTGCGAACCCGGATCGTTGTCTCTCTCCGTTTTTGGGAGTAAATATCGAAAATCATCAGCCGACCGCCCTGCGCTATAATGATCTCATGCTCGCTCAGCCAGCCAACCAAAGAAGCGTGGCGAAGAATCGTTTTCGGCTGACCTTTGTTTCCCAACCACACAACCTCAACAGCAGGAAGCTCGCCAATCGTTCTGCGGACTCGCGCCAGTTCTTCGGCATTCTCTTTTCCGTCGGACGAAAGGCGAATCTCGTCGCCAGTTCTTGCGGAAGATGTAATGGTGTAAGCAATTGCTGCGTTGTTAGGTGAAAGGCGTGCGTTCGAAATGTAGAAACTTACATCGTAGTTACGGTTATCGTAGCGCTTAAATTCGTCGAAAAGTACGAAAACCTTACCGCTCTGCAGCAGTAGCATCTGGTCGCTGCCCATGTTATCCCATCCACAACACCCTCCATCGGGAACCGCCGCAACCAGTACCTCCCCTTTCTCTGAAGCAGTAAGGGGGTTCTCAATAGGCCGGGGCAGTCTCTTCGCCTGCCACGTCCTTGCTGAACGCTGGTAAAGGAAGCTCTCATGATAGGTTGACTCAAGCTGTCCTGGTGTAAATCGTGTCACCAAGAAGAAGTCACCCACGATATTGTCCGGTGCCCAAAATTCCCACTTCGGACAACTCTCAGAACAGACTCCCGTTAAACACTGACACCATCCGGATAAGGGAACGTTTGTAATCGCCTCAGGCCTGCTCCCACCAAAGTCAGTTCGCCATACCCGCCAGGAAGAGCGCATAGAACGTTCCCGACCTCTCTCTTCCTCATCCATAACCGTTTCGAACCTGTTTTCGAACCAATAAAGATGCTCGCTTCCGACTGAAAGAAAGCATTTCGGTATCGTCTCTATAAGGGTAGGTCTGCCCGCACGGCCACCACGAGTTTCCCTACCCTCGAGGCTCCACTCCTTGCCTTGACGACCGTCCCATAACCAAATGCGACGTCCAATCGAAGCTAACTCCCCACCTCCTCGGTGTACACCGTGCGGAGGAAGAAAGAGCATCAGTCCTCTGTTGTTAATGCTGAGGTATTCTGGGGCCTCAACCAGCCGGGGAGGGACCTTTATCGTACGTTTGGCTGTGAAGAAGGCAACGTCGTATTCAACAATTTCGTTTGGCTCCTGGAGCACCCAGAGACGCTTCGTTGATTGGGCATGAACAGCCGAAAGCAGAAGGGCCAACACCAGTATTGGTGTGCAAAATTTTATCATCAGTCGTTACCGCTGGACATCTCTGTCTCTTATCTCTTCAGCAATCTCGGAAGCATGTATAAAAGAAAAAACACTGTGCCTACCATGCAAAAACCGCTCATGCACCAAGCGATGAGTCTAATCATTCTATTTTCTGAGAATATCCCGATGAGGATAGCGGCAATCAATATGAGAATGAGAACTAATAAAATTCCCAGCATAAATTACCCTTGAGCTTTTAACCCGTTAAAAAGCCCAATCGGTTGCCTTGTCTGAGGTTTAGCTTCTATCAGGATTAATCATTTTCCATGCTATATTTGCCAATCAATTTTGTCAATCAAATTTGCTGAAATTTCTTGAGTCCTTTGGCCAAACCCATCGTTCCCAAGAGATTCCCTACCAAAGAACCTATGCACCCACATGAGTAACTTAAAATCCTCTTGGTTCTGGATAGGATTTTCAAAGATCAAAATATCTCTGTCTCTGGTTTTTGGTTCTTCAAGGCATTGAGTGGGTATCCTTCCCTTAGATTAAGGGGAGGCATGGAAGGGTTAACTTTTCATAGGTGTGCTTGGATGCCCCCTCCAACTTCCTCTGATACCACTTCCACTCCCGTGGATGTCGCTTTCATATTGGATGATTTTGAAGGTGTTTCGTTACTCACTTTCCCTCCCTTAATCCCCCCTTAATTTAAGGGGGGAATGATGGGAAGGCATCGTTTATAGTTAGGATGCACCCATATAAAAGCCTATCGGTTGAATTACAAATGGGTATGGGTTAATGAAATTGAATGCAACCGCCGATTCAAATTACTGAGCATGTGACCCTCCTGGGAAGTGAGCTCTTTAATCTCTATCTCGTTAAAGGAGAGACTTATGCGATCGTCGAGGGTGGAGTGAGTGCTCTCACCTACCCTTTCCTCAATCAACTCAACCAACTGGGTGTCCCACCTGAATCAATCTCCCACCTTATTATTCTCCATTCCCATTTCGATCATATGATGATCTTCCCTTTTCTGATCGAGAGATATCCTTGGATGAAGATTGCCACCTTTGTCCTGAACCGGCTAATCTTCACAAGCGATCGGATTCTTGGAAAGATTTTTGAATCTGATAGAAAGATGACTCTCGCATTGATGGAGAAAGGTTTGATATCAGATGCCCCAACCCTCCAGCCTATGGCTTCGTTCCCTCTGGATTTGGCTCTTAAGGAAGGCGATCTCCTCGATCTCGGTCAGGGCGTGAAGCTCCAGTTTTGGGAAGCGCCCGGCCACGCTCCGGATTGCCTCTGTGCTTTTTTGGAGAAAGAGGAACTGCTCTTCTGTACGGATGCGGTTGGATTCTACACGCCCCCTGATTTCTTCCGCCCCAATTACTGGTACCGGCTGGAGGATGCTCAGAAATCAATCGAAAAGATGAGGACCCTCGATCCTCAATTTCTCTGCCGGGGCCATTACGGAGTCATGACGGGAAAGGATGTGACCAGATGGCATTTTCAAAGGGCTCTCCAGAGCATTGAGGATTTTAAAACTTTTATCCAGAAGAGGATAGAGGAAGGGTGGTCAACGGAGAAAATCATCGGAGAGGTGACAGAACAGTTTTCAAAAGGATTTCTCCTGTTCTTTCCTCCTGATGATAACCAGCGGCTCTGGGGATTATTGGTTCAAAGGACCCTTGAATACCTGAATATCGGTTCTAACTCTTTCGTGAAGTCTTTGTTTGGAAAAGGCTAATCTGTTGTTCAAGTTTTTTCCCGCCGCACTTCGGGCACTTGGCCTTGCCCTCGTCATGGTCTTTGATGCTGAGAATGAGAGAAAATTTCTTGTTGCATTTTGGGCAACGATACTCATAAGTTGGCATAAACGCGATCTCCTTTCCTCATGATATCCGGTGGGTTTCTCCCATAGCTCACGATTCAATAATATAAAAATCCATCCCTTCCCTGTCAAGAGGCGGTCTCGAGATTGTCATTTAAGAATTAGAAGTGCACACTTTGGTTTTCGGATTTTTGCAGAAATCTCATCTCTTTCTTTAGCTGCCAGACGATCAGGGGTCCCGTCAGCCCTCCGATTCCCAGTACCATGAAAGCCCAGCCCCAGTTGGGGACATATCCAAATTGGCTCAAAGCATCGGCTGAATTGGTTAGATCCAATACATATCCAAAGCCAATAGGCGAGATTGAGGCCGCCCCCCATCCAATAAGCGATTGAAGAGCCATAGTCCGGCCCAAACCACCAGGCCGAGCCAGTTCTGTCACACCTGTGGAGAGGACAGATGACTCGCCTGTGACCAAAAAGCCGTAGAGAATGACAAGTATGAGAACCAGCAAAAAGGACCATTCCCGAGTCCAGCCAATTAAGAGGGAGAGCGCTCCGCTTCCCAACATCACGACGATGATCGTATTGGCCCTTCCGAACCGGTCAGAGACTGCTCCACCCAGCGCATTAGAGAGGGCTCCTGCAAGTGTTACTCCTGCGGCGATAAAGGCACTTAGGCTCACCGCCCTTCCCAGATCGTACTGGGCTGTCAGAAGGCAGGCCGTAAGAAAGGCGACGATCCATCCCCTCATCCCAAACATCTCCCACATATGGGCGGCATATCCTCCAATCATCATCAGGGCAGGCCTGTTTTTCAACACCTCTATGAGAGGAATCCTTTTGGTCTCATCTTCGGACCTAATATTGACTACATCGCCCAATTTAAAAAGGGCGATGACTCCACCTGCGATTGGTCCCATGGAGGTAATCAGAAATGCCCATCTCCATGAAAGAAGAGAGTTGAGGGTTCCAGTAAGAAAGAGAGAGAGCGCTGCACCGAGCGTAAAGGCGCCCACGTAAATACCAATCGCTCGTCCCCTCTCTCTCGATTCAAACCTTTCGGATACCATTCTCAATCCGGGCATATAGGTTCCTGCAAAACCGATTCCCATCAGGGTTCTCAGAATCAATGCTGAATAGAATCCCTCTGCCCAGAGAGAGAAGAGGATTCCAGCAACGCCTGCCCATAGGGAAGTAACCAGGTAGATATATTTCGGGTGGAAATAATCGGTGAGTGAGGTCAGAAAGACAACTGCCAGAATGTATCCGATCTGGTAGGAAGAGAAGATCCAGCCTGCCTCGCTATTGGTAAGGGACCATTCCTTCTGAAGGACAGGAAGGAGCGCAGAGTAGTTATTGAAGACGAGCATCGTGCCAATCTCAGCCAAAGAGAGCCAGATCAGCCATCGAAACCGATCATCGAGTCGCATTGACGACACTTTTCCTCAGTAATCTCTGCTTTCTCTCGAGGAGAAGCTCGATCTCCCTCTCCCGATGGGGTGGAGTCATGGCCAGTGCTTGATCCACGTAGCTAATCGCTTTCTCAAATTCTTTGAGTCGGTGTTCGTAATACTTTGCTAATTCAATGAAAGGATGGCCATCCCTTTTATAAGGCCAGCTCATCATCTCCTCCCAGAGGGACCGAGCCTTCTCATGATTGCCTGTCTTCTTAAAGGCCATGGAAAGCCACTTCATCACCTCCCAGGCAAGTTCATCGTCACAACGCCTCAGTGCCATCTCAAAGCAAGGAATGGCCTTCTCACGATTTCCGTGATCCCAAAAGAGTCTTCCAAGAGAGAAATGTTCAACCCCCTTCCTGGGCTTGGCCGCTTGAGGATCGTGATAGATGAGATGGATCCTCCCGGCTAAGGCTACCATGGTGAGGATATCCATACGGTTATGGTAGAAGACGCGGTGGATCTTTCTTGCATCTCCGGTCTGAACATAGTCGAAATAGAGAGAAGGGATCCACTCCGATGGGATATCATCCTCCCGCTCCATTCCCAGTAGTTTCGATTCCAGTGTGACCAGACGGCAGTTTTCATAGGCCCCCTTCCAGATCTTCCTCGATGGATAGAGGAGGTCAAAGTTGGGCATCTCCCTGATTTTCGATCTCTTGCGCGAGAGGATGAATCGGGTCTCAAGGAGTGGAATGTCATAATATTTGCCGTTGAAGGTGACGAGGAATTCGAAGGATTCAAGAATCTCCTTCAAAATCGAGAGTGAAGCTCTCTCCTCTGAGTAGTCCCTCATAAAGAGCTGCTGAACAACAAACCCGTCTCCCTTGAAAAACCCGACTCCCACCATAAAAGCAAAGGTGCCCGTGCCGCCCGAGAGGCCAGTCGTCTCAGTGTCGAGAAAGAGGGCCCTTTTAAAATCGAGCTCCCTAAGCCTTTCATCTTTCAAGAGGAGATGGGCGGGATAGGTGGGGATGTCGAGAATCTGTGTCAGGGCCATCTCTCCGTACTGAAAATCCGGCGGGAAATATTCTTCCGCCCAGAAGGTCTCACCTTCAGGAGTGGAAAGGACCTTTCCATCAACCAGTTTTTCAATCGGAAACCACTCCCTTTTTCGATAGACCTTCCCTGGTTCAAAGAGGCGTTCAAGCCGGCTTCGCAATTCCTCACCCATGGCCTCATCGCGGAGTGAAGAGACCTCTGGCTGCATCTCCTCCTGCACCAGAGATAAAGACGATAACCGTTTGAGACGTTCTTTAAGATCCATCGTTCTTCTAAATCCCAAGTTCGGAGTATTTTATGAGAATAAGTCTTATTTAGGCTTTTCTCCGAACTCCGAACTCTGAACTCCAAGCTCCGAACTTCAAGATCTCCTTCAGCAGCAACAGCGCCACTTCCTTCGACTTTTCCCCGACCTCTTTAACAGGACCTACACAGGAGGGACATCCGTACGGACATCCGCATTTCGATATGAGTTTCTCTGTCTTCTCAAGAAGGCTTAGTGTATCGTCGAAGAGCTGATGGCTGAACCCCATCCCCCCAGGATAGTTATCATAGATGAAGAGAGTGGGTTCAAAGAGGTCGATCTTCCCTTCAGGAATCGCATCGGGTGAATTGAAGGAAGAGTAGATGCCCTTTGAATCTCTCGTAAGTCGAAGAAACCATTTCGCTCCACGATCTCCAACGCAACGGTTCATGTCACGGGGATCGCACATGAGGTGGAGCGCCGCAATCGAGTGAAGGGCATAACCAAGCCCGAGGATTCCATCGATCACCTCGAGCCGTGGATAGGGAAGTCTTTCCACCAGATCCTTCCTAAAGGTGATCCAGTAGGAGGTGGTGTGAAATTGGAGGTCCGGAAGTTCAATCTTACCATATCCCAGATTCTCAAGGGTGTAGAACTTGATCTTCTTATATCCCACAATCCGGGTGGCAATTCTCACCTCGCCATGTTCGTAAATGATCTCCTTCTCCTCTTTCCTCTCGAACCCCTCCAGGATGGAGACATCGGTGTAATCGATCGCATCCGTGTAGTAATCGCTTTCTGTCTTTTTGACGTATGCCCTCCGGTTGGGGTAGTCGAGCCGTTCCACACTATAGAGCTCCGATTCGCAGAGGTAGACCGCTCCCTCATATAGAGTGGTATGGGCCGCCGTGAAGTCCACCTCTGCAATCACCTCCTCTTTCTTCTTGGTGGTGTCGACCACGACGAAATTCTCTTCGGAAGTGGAACGAAGGCTCACCTTCTCGGCGGGATAGGCATCTCTATTCCAATACCAGTGCTGATTCACATGATGAAGGGTCCCCTTCTCTTCGAGATATCGCAGAATCTCTCTCAGATCTTCTCTGCCGAAACGGTCATTGTCTTGAAAGGGAAGTTCGAAGGCACTGCACTGGATATGGTTGAGCAGGATGAGAAGATTGTCTGGATTGATCAACCCATATTCTGGAGAGCTCCCAAAAAAGTAATCTGGATTTTCGATGATGAACTGATCGAGAGGCTGGCTCCTTGCAATTAAAACGACCAGCGACTTCTCAGCACGCCGACCTGCCCGGCCTGCCTGCTGATAGGTACTGGCAATGGTTCCCGGATAACCTGCAATTACACAGACGTCCAGATCTCCGATGTCAATGCCGAGTTCAAGGGCATTGGTTGAGACGACCGCTTTCACCTCTTTCTCTCTCAATCCTTTTTCGATCTCCCTCCGAACCTCAGGAAGGTAGCCTCCCCGATAGCCCCTGATCTTCCCTCGGTCTTGCGGACTCTTCTCAAAACGGTCCTTCAAATATTTGGTCAGAACCTCCACATTGAGACGACTCGTAGCAAAGAGAATGGTCTGGATGCCCTCTTTGATGAAGGGAGAGGCCAGCCGCCTGGCCGCATGGATGTGGTTTCCACGAATTCCGAGCTCCTTGTTCACCACAGGCGGGTTGTAGAAGAGGAAGATCTTCTCTGAAGAGGGCGCTCCATTCTGATCAATCAGATGAACCTCCCTCTCCAAGAGCTTTTCAGCTAAGTCCTTCGGATTAGCAATGGTTGCGGAACAGCAGATGAATTGGGGTCTCGATCCATAGAACTTGCAGATTCGATCTAATCGTCTCAGGACGTTGGTCATGTGTGATCCGAAAACGCCCCGATAGGTGTGAAGTTCATCAATCACGATAAATCTCAAGTTTTGAAAGAAGTTCATCCATTTCGTATGATGGGGCAGGATTCCTGTATGAAGCATATCCGGATTGGTGATGACAATATCCCCTTGGGTTCGGATGGCTTGCCTTGCTTCCTGAGGCGTGTCTCCGTCATAGGTGAAGGTCTTGATCGGCTTTCCCAACCGTTCGATCAGGTTCTGGAGTTCAACCATCTGATCCTGAGAAAGGGCTTTGGTGGGAAAGAGATAGAGTGCCCTTGAAGAAGGCTCGGAGAGCTTTTGGTTCAATACGGGAAGGTTGTAACAGAGGGTCTTTCCGGACGCAGTCGGTGTCACTATGGCTACATCTCGTCCTTCATGGATGTGTTGAATGGCTTCTGCCTGATGGGAATAGAGGAGTTCAATGCCAGTCCTTTTCAAGCCCTTTATCAGCAGGGGATGGAGAAAATTCGGGATGGGACGATATTGACCTTCCCGTTTCTTAAAAATACGTAAATCCGTAATACAGGGAGCAATATTTTTTGAACGCCTCCATGATTTGACAATCTCCTCTACCGACATCCCCTATTCCTCAGGAAACTCCAAACTCTCATTTCGAAACGCAAAGAAGTACAAAATCGAAAAGTCCCAAACCCTCAGCTTAAAATCTTTTACTTTTTGGAGTTCGGTCATTTGAAACTCCT
>CAKZKY010000010.1 GCA_937124575.1 uncultured Pseudomonadota bacterium
GTATCGCATTCTAAAAGGGTTTGAGGCATTGCCGCCCCCCTTAGGAGATAGGGTGAATCGCTCAATTTAGGTAAAAATTACCAGAACTTGACCGCTATGTCAATAAGTATTGATAAAAAAATTAACTCCGGCGGAAACTGGAGTCCAGAAAATTTTGGGGGATCTCTGAAAAACTACTTTTCACTTTCCTGATTAAAGATTTCTGGTTTTTTCTACTCCCCCTTCAACCCAAAAATCTTACCCACCTTTATTCGGATATCATCGATCAGGGTATAAGCCACGGGTACGACAAAAAGTGTAAGAAGTGTGGAAGCAAACATCCCTCCAAATGTGGCTCTACCCATTCCTGCCCTCATCTCACCTCCTGCACTATAACCCAGAGCCACTGGAAGAACGCCAAGCATCGTTGTCACAGCCGTCATCAGAATAGGACGAAGCCTTACCGGGGCAGCTTGAAGGACGGCTGAATTCCTCCCCATCCCTCTCTCTCTCAAGGTATTGGTATAGTCCACAAGAAGAATGGAATTTTTCACCACAAGGGCGGTCAGTGTGATCATGCCGATCATGCTGATAATGGAGATGGAATCACCCGTTAGGTAGAGAACGCCGAAGGCCCCTGCGGTACTCAAAGGCAATGCCAGCATCACCGTGAAGGGATGGAGAAAGCTATTGAACTGCATGGCCAAAACCATATAGATGATGACGATGGCCTGGATCAGGGCGTTAATCAGATAGCGGAATGATTCCTTGAATGCCTCTGCCTGACCAAAAAAGCTGTGGGAATATCCTGGAGGAATCATCTGTTTGGCTAATACCTCCATCTCATCAATCGCTTCGCCCAGAGCTTTTCCGCCGGCCGTATCGGCATAGATGGTTGCGCTTCGCTGTCTATCTTTACGATTGATCAGATTGGGTCCGATCCCCTCTTCTACTTGCACAACCTGAGCTAATTTGATCAATCCTCCTCTTGGTGTTCGAATCGAGAGCTGTGCGATGTCCTCTGGACTCATTCTTTGATCCTTAATCAATCGGACCCTGACATCGTAGCGTTTTGCCCTCTCCACATCCTTAAACTTGGAGACCTCTTGGCCTCCGATCATCTGTCGGACCACCGAAGAGATCTCTCGCACATCCACGCCAAGATCAGAAGCCTTGTTTCGATCAATAAAGACTCGAACTTCGGGTTTGGTCAACTCGAGGTCTGAGCTGACATCCACAAACCCTGGCCGCTTCATCATCTCTGCCATAATCTGATTCGAAATCTTCTCAAGGTTCTTAACTTCAGGCCCCTTGATGTCAAATTGCAAAGGGGCGCTACGCCTTCCTCCAATGGCAATGGGTTTAAAATCCTCAATATAGATCTTACACCCTGGGATAGATCGAACCTCCTCTCTCAGTCTTTCCATGATTTCATGCTGTGTGCGCTTCCTCTCTTTGCGGTCTTTCAAGGCAACCAGTAAAATACCTTTATTCACCTCTTTGCGTGTCCCCACCCCGATTGTGGAAACGATATTTTTCATCTCGGGTAAATTCATCAAAAGGGCCTCCACCTTCTTCATCTTATCGTCTGTATACTGGAGGGTCGAACCTGTGGGAGTCTCCAGATGAATCATGAAACGGCTTTCATCCGCTTTGGGGACGAATTCCCTCTTCAGATTGGCCAGGATGGCCACGCTCCCTAAAAAAATCAGGGTCGCCACAACCACAATGACCCACCGGTGACTCAAGCAGAAGGTGAGCGCCTGCCGGTACTTCCGCTCCAGCCGATCATAGCCCTTTTCAAAAAAGAGTGTGATCTTATTCCGATCCTGTTTCACCTTCAGGAACCTGGAACAGAGCATGGGGATCAAGATCAGCGCAATCGCCAGTGAGGCGATGACCGAAGTGGCCACCGTAACTCCAAACTGGTAGAAGAAACGGCCGATGATTCCTCCCATAAAGGCCACTGGAATGAAGACAGCCGCAATGGAGAAGGTCGCTGCCGTGGCAGCAAAAGCAATCTCCCTTGCTCCCTCTCTGGCCGCACTCATCGGCTCCTTACCCTCTTCCATGTGGCGGTAGATATTTTCGAGAACGATGATGGCATCATCAATGACCACTCCGACCATCATCGAGAGGCCCAACATCGTCATATAGTTTCGTGTAAATCCCATGAAATGCATGATGCCAAAGCTGGTGATAAGAGAGGTAGGAATCGCAAGGGCAGTAATGATCGTACTCCGACCGCTCAGAAGAAAGAAAAACATCACACCTGCGGCCAGTAGGCCCCCAAGGAAGACATCGTATCCCACATCGGCGATCGCTTCTTCAATGAAAAAGGAACTATCAAAGGAGACCGCCACTTCTACTCCTGGAGGAAGGGCCTTGTTGATCTCACCCAATTTCGATTTAACGGCCCGTGCCACCTCCACCACATTGGCACCAGAGCGGGGAACGATGCTCAACCCGATAGCAGGAACTCGATTAAAACGGGCAAACGAACGGACCGGTTCTGTACCATCTTCGGTCCAGCCAATATCCTTCAACCGAATCGGCGCTCCATTCTGATAGGCGATGATCAGGTTGTTAAATTCTTCAATGTTCCGGAGCTCTCCGAGGTTTCGGACAGTGAACTCACGGTCAACGCTCTCAACGATTCCTCCGGGAAGCTCCACATTCTTGGTTAAAAAAGCCCGAGCGACATCGTTCGAAGTAAGCCGGTGGGCTTCCAACTTCTTTCCATCCAGCCAGACCCGGACCTCCCTTTTCGCATAACCATCGAGGTTGATGGTGCCCACTCCCTGAATGGACTCTAATTGAGGCCTTAAGACCTCATCGGCGATCATCCCCAACTGCTGAAGAGAAAGGTTTCCCTTCATGGAGAGCCAGATAATCGGGATGGCATTGATGTCGAGCTTGTCAATGATGGGAGGATCAATGTCTGTTGGAAGTTTTCGTCTTGCCAGATCAACCTTTGCTCTCACATCCTGAACCACAGAATCGATATCGCGGTAAAGTTCGAATTCGACCACCACCTGTGAAAACCCATAACCGCTTGTGGAGGTGATATGCTTGACGCCCTCAATCGTATTGACCTGCTCCTCAATCGGATCGGTTACATCCGTATCCATTACTTCAGGGGCGGCACCGAACAGGGTCGTAGTGATGGTGACGTATGGAAAATCTACCTTGGGGAAGAGATCAATTCCAATGCGCTGGTATCCGAGGATCCCGAAAAAGACAAGGGCTAACGTGATGATCGTGGCAACGACCGGACGCTTAACAGAAGTATCGGAAAGAAACATAGGAAGTGCCTAAAGTGAACTAAAGTTAAAAGTGACTAAAATGGATTTTAAATTTCATAATTCAAAGCTCAAATTCTTTAAACATTTGGATTTTGAGCTTTCTTTGAACTTTGGCCTTTGACATTTGTCATTATTTATTAATGATCTTTACTTTCATGCCTTCGCTGAGTTGTTCATGCCCGGTGGTAACAACCTGCTCGCCTTTTTGAATCCCTTTGACAATCTCCACCTTGCCGTCGAAGCGGGCTCCGGTTTCAACCTCTCGCCGATGGGCAACCCCCTGCTTCACCACATAGGCAAACATCTTACCCTCCTGGCTCAAGAGGGCTGATTCTGGAATGGTAATGCCATTGGGATTGCCTCCGGCAAGAAGGGTCACTTCGGCAAAAAAACCAGGTTTTAAGCGGTAATAGGGATTAGAGGCCACGGCCTTCATCTTCACATTCCGTGTGGATGGATCGGCCGTTGGGCTGATAAATTGAAGCGTGGCTGAATATTTCTCCTCGGAGAATGCCTTGACAGTGAACTGAATTGGACTGCCTAATCGAATTCTCCCTACCCAATTCTCAGGCACATAAAATTCCAATTCCAGCGGGTCCATCTGGACAATCGTCAGAATCTCTTCTTTTGGCGCCACATTCACATGCTCTCCCAGGGAGGCGAGTTTAAGGTTAATCACCCCTTCAATAGGAGAGATGATCCGATGATCCAGAAGATTCTGCTTAGCTAAATTTAATTCTGCCTTAGCCAAAGCCAATCTTGCTTCATCCAGTTTCACCTTAAGAGTGATGTCGTCATAGGTCTGTTGTGAAACGACTTTCGATTCGAGGAGTTTCTGATATCGGATAAGGGTAACACGGCTCGCCTCTAAGGACGCCTCAACCTGCCGGACATTCGCCTCTGCCCTCTCCACTTGGAGCTTCGCATCTGTATCATCCAATTGAACCAGAACCTGGCCTCTTCGAACCCGATCACCCTCCTTGACCAAGATTTTCTCAATGATCCCTGCTTTCTTAGGGCTGATTTTTACATATTCCGGCGTTTTGAGGCTTCCTACAGCAGATAGGGTGTAAGAGATCGCCTTCGGAACAACCTCAACCACCTCCACCTGTCTTTCTTCTGACATTTGAACTGGAATATTGGAAGGCTTCTCAACACTCGCCGACTCCTTCGAACCGCATCCTCCCAGTAAGGCGATTAACAATGTAAATATGAAAAAGTATCTCATCTTCATCCTCTTCTAACAATTAAGGAACCTATCCCCTTTCATCGTCGATCTTCCATCTCCCATCATCCCTCGTCTATCGTCCTTCATCCATCGTTTTTCTTACGGATACATCCTTCCCATGGCTCGCTCCAGTCTCGCCTTAGCAACATTAAAATCGCTCAAAGCGCCATAGTAATTCATCCTCGCCTGAGCGAGCAAAGTCACCGCATCCAAAACGTCGGTGGCAGTAGCAACCTGGTGTTTATACCGTTCCTCATTCATCCTCAAATTCTCTTCAGCCTGTTCGATCGCCTTCTCAGCCACCCGAATATTCTGCTCGGCGACCAACATCACCTGATAACCATTCTTTACTTCGAGAGTGATCCCTTCGGCCAATTGAACCATCGCATTCTCCGCCTGGGTCACCTTCACCTTGCTCTCTCCCACTTTATAGGCGGCCTTCCCCCAGTCTCCGAGGGTGATCGTGGCAATCCCCTGAATTGTCCATCGCTCCCCTCGATCTCCCTTGCCTGTGAGCAAAGGCTCATCCGAAATTCGGGTATAATTGCCATAGAGATTGACATTGGGAAAGAAAGCGCTCTTCGCAATTTTAACCCCTTCCTTAGCCTGTTCGATCTTCAGTTGAGTCGCCTTAATCTCTGGCCTTCTTTCGAGCGCCTCTTTCAGGGAATCCTCAAAAGTTAGTGGAAATGGGGAATAGCTGAGGATGTCAATGATCTGTAAAGGGGTATCAATCTCCCTTCGGAGCAATGAATTAAAGGAAGCCTTGGCAAGGACTACGTCGTTCTCTGCCCTGACCAATCCCTGTCTTGCATTGGCCAAACGCACTTCAGCCTGAAGCACATCATTTTTAGGCACGATACCAACTTCGAAGAAGGCTTTGGTCACCTCCAACTGGGCTGTGAACTGCTTAACCATCTGACGGGCCACCTCTAAAAATTTCTCAGCCCTTAAAATATTGAAATATCCCTCCCTTACCTGAAGGACAATCTCCCTCTTTATCGTCTCCACATCTTTCTTGGAGATCTCCACCCCCAACTTCTCATTTCGATAATTGGATAGAATCGCTCCACCAGCGAATAAAGGCTGAGTGATGGTTGTACCCAGGCTAAAAGTCTCTCGATCCGTATTGAGGACCCTTCCAGAAGTCGAGTAGACAGGCGAATATCCAACCGTGACAGGACTGTTGTAGAAGGTATAACCGTATTGTCCTGTCCATTTTGCAAAGAAATCGGTCTGGGCCGCCTTTCTTCTGAATTCCGCTCCAGCCACGGCCTCCATCGAAGACTGGAGTTTCAAATTACGATCTAAAGCGATCTGTATTCCCTCCTCAAGGGTCAGCGGCTTGGGAGTATCCTGCGCCAAGACTACTCCTGAAGAGAGAAAAATCCCTAAAAGCAGTCCCAAAAACCGTCTCATGCCCATCGATCGATATCCTCCTTTCCCCTCTTTTGGGTCCCTTTTAAGAATATCTCCATAATCGTCTCCGCCTTCGACACAAGCGGATAGGATTCTGAACTGATTAACCACTCGAAGATAAAGGAATGGACAATCCCTTCGAATGCGTGTGCCAAATCTAAAGGGTTCACCTCTCTCAATTCACCTTCAATCATCCCCTCTTCGAATACCTTTGCAAGAAGGTGGATATAGTTTACCATCTTGTCGTGGATTTTTTTCCCGAGATCTTCCTTAATTGACCACTCGAAGCGACCCCATTCTGAAGTATAAATCCTAAAAAAATCTCGGTTTCTCTCCATGAATTCCAGTTCGAGGATAAGAATATTTCTGATCCTTTCGATGGGGGATCTCTTCTTGAAAAGTTCAGTTCTGACTAATTGACTAATCTCCTCTGTCTTCTCGTCAATCAGTGTGAAATAGAGGTCCTCTTTGGACTTGAAATATTTATAAAGCGTCCCTGTCCCGAACTCGGCGGCCTGTGCGATTTCATTCATAGTGGTCTGAAAATACCCCTTGGCTGCAAAGACCTTTTCAGCCGCCTTAAGAATCTCCTCGCGATGGGCTAAGTGCTCCCTCTCTCTTCTGCTGATCTTTTCCAATTGGCCTCTACCACTATTAGAAATAATTATTCATTTTATGAATTATTATTCACTTATTAAAACAAAAAAAGGGGGCTGTCAACCCCTACCTTCTCACCCCTGGTTTGGGTATCCAAACTTTTCCTTCTTCGATAATATGGATGACCAGCCATCCCCTTTGCGCCAACTCTTGGGACACCCACCTTCGATGACATCTCCAGGGAAACCTTTCCGAACAGAAGAATCCTGTTCTTCTCTCCAACGCTATCTCCTCAAGCTTCTCCAACCCCCTCCTGAAGGAATCGCTTGCCATATAATGAAGATACCCGCCCTTTCGGAAACCGCCTAACTCCTCTCCTAAATAGATATATCGGATTCCTTGATCTTCGAGGTGTTGCGAAAGGGCATCCTTTGAAAAGTGGGGGTAGCGACTGGAAGGGAAACTCCGGATGTCGACACCGGCTTTAATTTGATGTTCCTGAAAAAGGGTTAAGAACTGATCAAGGCTCCGATGGCTCGTCCCTAATGAATAGATAACTTTCTCTTCCTTAAGATTTTTGTGAGATGGAAACAATCTTTCCGCTCACCTCCAGGATATGCGCAATAATACCTTTTAAAGAGAGAAGGAGTCCCAGATAGAGGGGAGAAGATTTTGGCATACAGACCCCCTGAATCAACCTCTCCTCATGCTCTTCAGAGTAGCCATTGGCAATCTTTAAGATAGACCTCACCTGCTCCCCGATATGCTGGGCAAGCAGTTTATTTCGGGTTTGGATCAGGTCCGGAAGGCTTTCGAGGAGGTCCATTGCGGCCTGGAAGATGTCATTCACCTCCTTGACTGCACGATCGCTGAACAGGATATGTTCTTTGAGCATCGTCTTCAACCGATCGATCATTCCATCCATATTATATTCGATTCGATTAAAGCTGGATGCCATGGAGAGGTAAGGTTTGGCCCATTCCTTTCCCTTTTCGCTTGACGAACCCTTCTGAACTAAAAATTTTTCAAGCTCCGCGGTGGCTTTCCGAACCTCCTCTTTCGTCTTTTCTGCCTCGCGAATCGCCTTATCGGTGAGTGTGCGAAAACTTTCGAAGACAAGCTCCAGCATATTGATCTGACTTCGACAGACCTGAATCAGTTTCTCCTCGACATCTTTTTCCATTCCTTTACCTCCCTTTGAAAGAAGAGAGCGTCCTTAGGTGTCTTCTTGTTGATCTCTCTTTGACCCATATCTTTCTCAACTTCGAAAAATTAACTTCCATGGGTTCGAGATGTTCGCCTCCTGTGTCCCTTTCTTGGGAACCACAGGCTTTGCCCATGGGACTCCATCCTCAAACGTTAAGCCTTAAATAGGCTTAATTGAGCTCCCTTCGGGGGCTCCACAATCTGCTCTTCGGGAAAGAGATTGATCTTCCCATAGACCCCATCATGACCCGGGATGATCGAGATCTTCCCCTGCCTCATTTTTATAATCCCTTCCAAAATCCTTGGCGGGACAAAGGAGCTTAATTCATCCGGTGTGGCCTCAAGAAGAATACGAAATTCCGACCCTCCCCTTTCGATCAGGCGATCATATTCAGATTCCACAGCCTTTGTGCCCACACGGATCCCTAACCCTTCAGCAATGATCTCCTCCAGCGGAAGGAGGTGAATCGAAGGAATGGCGTTCTTCGGTACAAATCCTTCAGGTCGGTCAGAAAGTTCTTCAACGCGGTGCATCACCCCTACCGTCAATCGCTTCTGACACTTCGGGCAGAGATACCGGTTAGACCGGGTTTCCGCAGGCGAAAAGATCACCCCGCACTGGCGGTGGCCATCGTAATGATACTTCCCTTCCTCGGGAAAGAATTCGATCGTAAAGAGAAATCTCCTTCTGTCTTTTTGGCGGAGGGTCTCTATGATCTCTCGGTAAACGAGATTGCAGTCGAACCCATTGGCCTCCCTGCCAAGCCGGTTGGGAGAATGGGCATCGGAGTTTGAGACGAGGGAAATCGAGTCCAGGGCAGAAAGCCTCCAGTTCATTTCAGGATCTGAAGACAAACCAGTCTCGATGGCATAAATATGGGAAGCCATCTCTCCAAAACATTCTTCGATCGAATCAAACCCTGAATTGGCTCCGAAGAGAGAGAACCAGGGCGTCCAGGCATGGGCCGGCACAATGAGACAATCCTCCGAGATGTCGAGGATCATTTTAATCAATTCCTTTGCAGAGAACCCGAAGATCGGTCTTCCATCCGAAGAGAGCTTTCCAAGATTCCCCAATTTCGAGCGGATCTCATCCACAACTTCAAAAGAAGGAGCAAAGATCAGATTGTGGATGCGTCTGACCTTCCCTCCCTGGGAATAGATGTTGCTCACCTCAGTGGTCAGGATATAACGGACACCAAGGTCATCTTTCTTCAATTTGAAGAGGCCATTTTCAGCAGGTTCTAATTTTGAACGGAGTTCTGCATAATAGGTAGGATGGGTGAAATCTCCTGTTCCGAGAAGAGCAATCCCCTTCTTCTTTGCCCATCGGGCAAGGGTCTCCACCTCCATATCTTTACTTGTGGCCCGACTATACTTCGAATGGAGATGAAAATCGGCAATAAACTGCATTGATTACAACCTAAATTCGGAAGCAAGAAATCCGAAATATGTAACAATTCCAACATTCTAAATTTAAATGTTCAAAACTTTTTTCATTTCGGCCATTCGAATTTGTTTTTCGACAGGCTCAGGCTGGCAAGCAAAGTCGAACCATTTCGAATTTCGATATTCGTATCTCGGATTTAAAAACTCTCCTCTTTATCCCACTACCTTATAGACGGTGTCGTGTTCCCTCACCTTATCCTTTACCTTAACTCCGATGTCCGCTCCAGGCCCTGCCTCCTGAACATTGTTATTCTCGATCTGCATCGAGTCAATGGTCTGGGTAAGATCGGTGGTATGGCCAACGATGTGTATCTGGTCTCCCACCTTTAAGGAGCCATCCGTCAGTCGAATGGCAGCTACGCTGATCTTCCCAAAAAACTTAATCACCTGCCCTACTTTCTTCTCTTCCATCGTCTTCCTCCTTTCTCAAGAATTAAAATTCTGTGCCCATACGCTTTAACCCTGATAAGACATCTTCAACCTCTATTCGATTTAAGCAGTCCATCTCTTTACAAAGAGAGAGTCTCTCTCCGTCACAGGGTGAACAGGGAATCTCTCTCCGAATGACTTCAACCTTCACCCCCCTTGGAGACCAGACTCTATAATCGGTGGGGCCAAAGATGGCTAATGTCGGCAATCCCAGAGCTGCCGCCAAATGAGAGATACCCGAATCGTTTCCGATGAAGAGCTGACACCCTTCCATCACAGAAGCAAGCTCAACCAGAGAAAGGTCTTTGGCCAGGGTCAGATGGGGAAAATCCAAGACCTCAAAGGCTTGCTGGATCTCCGGCCCTTCGGCTGGTCCCAGGACGATCAGAAATATTCGGTTGGAGTGGTTTTGAAGATGTCGGAAAAGATCTAAAAAAAGATTCAGAGGCCAAATCTTCTTCCGGCTTCCACTTCCTGGATGAAGGATGATCACTTTGGTTCTCTCCTCTGGAGAGATGCCCCTCTCTAACCAAAATCTCTCTCCCCACTCTCGATCCGACTCTCGCAAAAAGAGTCTTGGCGTCCCATCGGAATGGTGGATGCCGCTTCGACTCAGTTGCCTCAGAAGATGCTCAGAGAGATGAATTGCTTCGTATTGACTGGGCATGGTATTGATATGTATGATCCTTGCCTTGCAGACCCTCTTTAAATTATTTATGAACGCTCCTTCCCCATCCTTTCCAAAGACAACGACCAAATCAAAGGTGCTGAAGAACCGGGAGAGGTTCTCATCCAACGTCCCCTGACGAATGAAGAAGGTCGCCATCCCCTTCTGGTCGATCGAAAAGATCTCGTCCGCATAGAAACGATCTTTGGCAAGCTGAAGGATCCTGGGATAACCCATCATGACCGTTCGGGCATCTGGGAAAGCCCTTCGGAGAGCTGAAAGTACTGGTAAAGCTAAAATGAAATCACCTAACGCACCCTGATGGATCACCAGCACTGAGTCAACCTGATACACTCTTCCTTTCTCAGACAAAGTCATTCTTGGCTTCCCCTATCTCTGTAAAATCCCTTCAAGACGTCTCCGGATATGCTCATCTTCCGGTCTGATCGCAAGGATGGCCTCATATTCCCTTTTAGCCTCCTTCCATCGCTTCTGTTCCTCATAAAGGACACCCAGATTGATTCTCGCGAAAAGGTAGTTGGGGTTGATCCGAAGCGCTTTTTTCAGCTCGGAGATCGCCTCTCGGGGCCGCTCCTGATCGCTGTAAAGGAGGGCTAAGTTATAATGGAGATCGGCATAGTTAGGATTCCATTCAACCGCCTTCTCCATCCATTGGAGCGCTTCCTTAGTACGCCCCATGGAACCATAGATAAAACTGAGGTTCGCATATCCCATTCCATGTCGAGGATTGTTCTTTAACGCCCTTTTAAATTCTTTGATCGCCCTTCGATTGTCTCCATCGTGGTAATAGACCGATCCCAGACTCATATGAAACTGAAAATCATCCGGCATCAGGTTTAGTGCCTTCTTCAATTCTCGAATGGCAAGAAGCGATTTTCCTTCTTTGGCCAGATAAAGACCCATGAAATTATAAAATTTGGCATAAAGGCAACAGAGATGAATCTTCCCAAATTCCCTCTCTCTCTTCTCATCCAGATGGACTCTCCCTTCTTTCCATATTCCCATCTTCTGGAAGAATTCTTGACAGATGGATTGGCTCCGAAAAGCTCTCTGAATCTTCAGGTAGGCTTCTCTTCGTCTTCCCGTTTGAAGGTAGATCATCCCAAGAAGAAGTTGGATAAAACCATCTCTTGGGTTTTTTTCGCCTCGGTGAGGAAGATTTCTTCAGCCTCTTTCCATCTCTCCATCTCAACATAGAGATAGGCCAAATTGAGGATGGCCTCTCTGAATTTGGGGTTGATTCGAATGGCATGGGCAAACTCCCTCTCCGCCCCTTCCCTATCCCCTTCTACCATGAGGCACAACCCCCTCTGGTTATGAAGATCCGCATAGTTCGGGTGGGCTTCAATCTCTTTTTCAATCTCCTTCAAAATTCGACGATACAGGGTGAGTCGTTTTATCTTCATCTTTCTCCTTCTTTGCTTCAATCGGGACCCACTGTCCCTTCTCCTTTCTCCAGTTGTTGAATTGGAAGACGATCTCAGAAACTCCGGGAACTCTTCTGATATCCTTTGCAAATGCATGGAGGGTCTTCGCTGTAATTCCACTCGCTTTCTCCTCATCAACATCTACATGGAAATGGGATAGTTGAAAAGAACCTTTTAAATAGACTACTCCTCTCGCTGTTCCGATGTCTATTTTTTTATAATCAATATTGGAGCGGATAAGTATTCTTCGGACCTCGGAATAAATAAAAAAATCTTCTTTAATCATTTTTTAATCTTCTTGGTTTTTTCTTCAACGCTCTTCGGACCGCATTCAACAAAGCTCCAGAATCATAAACTCGTTGATAAAAAATGGACGCAAGCTCCCTAACCTACTCTTTGGAATCCCTCTCCGAACTACCTCGATTCCCCCATTTCTGTAAACCCCGTTTAGAAAGTCTACAATTCTCCAACGGCATAGCTCACTCCCTGATAGAAGCTGAGCTTCACACGGGGAAAGGAGCAGTGCTTTCTAACGGGGTAAAATCTTTTCAAGACGTTTCCGTACAGACTCATCCTCTGGTGTGATCTTGAGAATCGTTTCGTATTCCCGTTTAGCCTCCTTCCATCGCTTCTGCTCCTCGTAAAGAACGCCCAGATTGATTTTTGCAAAGAGATAGTTAGGGTTGATACGGATCGCCTTTTTCAGCTCGGAGATCGCCTCCCTATGCCGTTTCTGATCGCTGTAGAGGAGGGCTAAGTGATAATGGAGATCGGCATAGGAGGGATATAAATCCACCGCTTTCTCCGTATGGGGAAGAGCCTTCCGGCCCTTCCCCATCACACCATAGGTATAGCTCAAATGAGCATGGCCTATCCCATTGAATGGATCAATCTTCAAAGCTTTCTTAAATTCCTTGATGGCTTTGGGATAATCTCCTTTATAGTAGTAGATAGATCCAAGTTGGTTGTGAAAAAGGGCTTCGTTGGGTTTCAATAAGGTTGCTCTTTTTAGGGGCTTGATGGCCTGGGAAATGTTCCCTTTTTGAGCATAATAGTTGCTGAGAAAAAAATAGAAATGGCTGTGATGGTAATTCAATTTAACCTTCTTCATTTTTTGAAGCGTGTTCGCATCAAACACAATTTTACCTCTTCTTAAAAGCCCTTTCCTCTTATAGTCCTCCTGATAAAAAGGATGGAGCTGGATGGCTTTTTGAATTCTGGGCCATGCATCCTTTGGCCTATGATGAAGGAGGTAAAAAATTCCCAAGAGATGTTGGAGGAAGGCATCTCGTGGATCTTCTTTGGCTAATGAGAGAAAGATTCGTTCAGCCTTATCCAAACTTTTTTGTTCAATATATAAAAACCCTAAGTTGAGGAGAGCTTCCCGATATTTTGGGTTGATTTGGAGGGCCTCCTGTAAATGTCTTTGGGCCTTGTTGATATCCCCTCTGACCATTAATAACAGGGCCATCTGATTATGCAGGTCTGCATAATTCGGATTGGTTTTGACTTTATCTTCAACCTCTTTTAAAACTTGCCGATAGAGAAAAAACTCTTTCCTTTTCAATCTTCCTCAGCTCCTTTCTCCTCTCCCAAATCTCCGTCCTCTTCTTTAACAACCCATACACTTTCGGGCTTTCCTTTAGTCGGGGACTTGGCCTTTACTGGAACAGCTATTTTCTCTCTCACCGGAACCCATTGCCCCGTCTCCTTTTTCCAATTAATGAATTGAAATAAAACGTCACGCACTCCTGGAATGAGTCTGACCTTCTTTTCAAATGAATAGAGTGTTTTCTTAATATAATCCTGTGTTTTCAAACCAACAAAATCGTCATCCTTTTCCCGAGTATGAGTCCCCGCAAGTTTAAAAAGGCCACGAAAATAGACCACCCCGTTCACCGTTCCAAAAGTAAGAGCTGAATACTCAATATTACTTCTGGCTAAAATCCTTCACACGGTCGCCTGAATGACAAAATCTTCTTTAATCATCTTTTAATCCTCTCGATTCTTCTCCAGCGCTCGACGAACCGCATCCAACAGCTCTTCTGGGTCATAGGGTTTCTTGATAAAATATCGGACCCCCATTTCTCTGGCACTCTCCTCGGCTTCTCTTTCTGGACTTCCCGTTAAAAAGATGATCGGGGTCTGGCTGGTCCGTTTCGATTCCTTCAGTTTCTCCAACACGCTAAATCCATCACCCGCCGGCATCCGGATATCGAGGATGATCAGATGGGGACGCTCCTTGTGGGCCATAAAAACGCCTTGAGCGCCGTCAAAGGCAGTGACGGTTTTGTATCCATTCAACTGTAGCCGAATGGTCAATGCCTTCACGATATCCCTTTCGTCATCCACGATGAGAATCTTTTTCTTCTTCGGTGGCATTAACGACTTTTACCTCGTTAGAAAGTCTCGCTGCTTGCCCCGTGCGAAGTTGAGCTTCTATCGGGGTATAAACTTTCCCGTTGGAAGGGCGAAGCTCTTCTAACGGGGTCTAATGCCTTCTCCGATGATATCCAACCTCTTTCGATCAGAATTCTTGTCCTGAAGCCATGCCAGCATCTCATCTCTCTTTTTCTGGAATTCATCCATTCTTCCCTTTTCAATGGGCAGGCCAGCCGGAAAACTCTCCCTTAGAGGATTTTTAAAGTGCCCATCCTTTGCTACTCGATAATCGAGATGGGGTCCGGTTGAGAGGCCAGTGGACCCCACATAACCAATGATCTGCTTCTGTTTCACTCGGGCGCCCTTCCTGATTCCAGGGCCATAACCAGAGAGATGGCCATAATAGGTCATATATCCGTTCGAGTGACGGAGAATCACCTGCTTCCCAAATCCTCCTCCCCAACCGCATGAGACCACAGTCCCATCGGCCACCGCCCATACCGGAGTCCCGGTGGGTGCTGCATAATCCACTCCATAATGGGGAAAGACCCCACCGAGAATGGGGTGTTTTCTCGCCCGACTGAATCTCGAACTGATGCGAGTAAAACGAAGGGGCGATCTCAAAAAGGCTTTCTTTAAGGCCATCCCTTTCTCATTATAAAAATCGCCCTGGAAACGAATGCCCAAGATTACCTTCTCCCCTCGTTGATACATGACCGCATGGATTAGACCGTATCGAATAAACTCCTTCTCCTTATAAACCTTCTCCACAGCGATTTGAAATCGGTCCCCTTCTTTCACGTCTTTATGGAAATCGATCTCAGCAGCAAGAATTTCGGCAAAGGAGACCACCAGATGCTCCTTTTCTCCGATGGCTTCTACTGCTTCAAACAGAGAGGACCGAATCACTCCTTCCACCTTGACGAGATAGGTTTCGAGAGGGACTTCTCGCTTCTTCGCAACATATCCCTGAGGCCCTCTCTCGATCTCGTAGATCTCTATTGGACTCATTTCAAAAATAAACTTCACCAGATCACCCTTCTCGTCGGTGACCAATCGGAATCGTCCCCCTTTGAGCCTCTTGAAATCGACCAAGGGCTTCAGGGTTGAAACGATCCATTCGATGCGGGAGGAAGAAATACCTCTCTCTGCCAGGGATTTCGAAAACGTGCTCTTCTCTTTGATCTCGCCTTCAACGACCTGGTATTCGGGCTCACGGAGTTGAACTTCTTTCGACGGAGGTGTGATTTCAGGAGGACCGCCTTTTAAGGGAATCGGCTTATAGGGAAGGACTAAGAAATAGGCAATCAAGAATAGGATAATCCCAGAAGCAGCTGAAAGAAGAAACCATCTTTTCTTCCTCCACCAGCCTCCCTTGGACTCCTTTTGGAATCGATCCGTTCTTTTAAAATGAAACCCCATCATCGCTAATCCTCAAACTATTATGAGAACCTTCTTCTCTTCGTGAGGACACGTTTAATCGCTCTCCATCTTTCTTAAAAAGGCCGCCGCATCTTCGGGAGGCGTGGGATTCACAAAGAATCCTGTTCCCCATTCAAACCCTTCCCTCAATCCGATCCGTAAACGGGTCTCAATGTGCCAGTGATATTCTGGGCGATGAAATCGTTCCTGAACCGGGGAAGTATGGAAGGTCAAGCTGTAGGGAGGGTTGGAAAGCAACTTATAAAACTTAAGAAACAGAGACTGGATGGCGATGGACAGATCCTCAGCCTCATCTTCGTGGAGTGGATGAAAATCGGGTCGATGCTTCTTTGGAACAATCCATGTTTCGAAGGGATATCGCGAGGCAAAAGGGGAGAAGATTAAGAAATGACCGGTCTCGATGATGATCCTTTTTCTTCCTGACATTTCTTCTCTCAGGATATCACAAAAAATACATCGTTCTTTTCGCTGGTAGTAATCCAATATACCCAAGATCTCCTCATCAATCCTCCGAGGAATCACGGGCATCGCTATGATGTGGGAGTGAGGGTGGCGGTTAAATAACCCTGGATAATTCTTCAGAATGAGGAATTGGATAAAACGACGATCTTTCTCCAGATCGATGAGTCTCTCCTGGTAGGCCAGAAGAACCCTCCTGATCTGAGAAGGTTCCATAAAGGCAAGGTTCTGATGATGTTCGGGTGCTTCAACGACGATCTCATGGGCACCGATCGCTTCCATGACATCATACATCCCGTCAGGCCTTCGATCGAATTCTCCTTCGATCCGAAAAAAGGGATATTTATTGGGGATGACGCGAACGGACCATCCTTTTCCTTCTTCTTGGGTGGAAAAGATCTCTTCAGGAGTCATACTTTCGTTTCCCGGACAGAATGGGCAAGCCCCTTCGGCATCCTGAAGCTGGTAGGGTGGCTTAAAGGGAAGATAATCGGATGGCCCTTTGGGATGATCCGTGGTGACCACTACCCACATTCGGGTTAGGGGGTCTCTTCTCAATTCTGCCACAAAACCTCCTCAAGCCAGGAGAGACTGATAGACATATTGCCTCCCTCTGTGGGGTTTCTTTCGATTCGAATCGTTTCCTCCCTCCACTCTTAAGACCAGCTTCTTTTTATAGAGATTGAGCAGACGCGTCCCACTGGTATTCATCCCGATCTTCTCTCGCTCTGATAATTCACGCAGGGTTAAACGTCTACGATCCATCACCTGATTCAGGGTCTGGATCAGGTAGTTGTTCAGGGAACCGATAACCCGCCATCCTGCTGGCCCAGTGGTGAGGACCGCCAATTTCTTACGCTCCAGGGCCACACCGATGTTCTCCTCCTGGGAGGGATTGAGACCTTTCAGCACCAGAAACCTCTCGCCATATTCATTGCTCCAGAGTCGAGAGACGATTTTCGCCACCACCTCATCGGCCCATGAAAAATCGATGGAACCGATTCCTGTAAAATCGATGATGAGACAGGGTTCTTCGCCCTCTTGGAGGATCTTTTCAATCGTCTCACGGAAACGAGTGCCTTGTGAACGACCACTCATCTCCTTCTTGCTGTTCTTGAAGAGCTCTTGGGTGAGTTTCTTTAAGGAGAGGATCTTCTTTTCCATTCTTCACCTCGTTCGAAATCCAACCGTTTCAGCGAGGTAAGAGAAAATTTTTTCTTAAGGCTATCACCCCATGGATAGCTCGACATAAATGGTATCACGGAAAAATAGAAGACCTGAGCATGGGAATAACTTCAATTAATTCAGTTGAAATAATTTAAGCAAAGGATTTTTCGTTTGTCAAGCTTTTTATTGGAGATTTCTGAAAAAGGGCAGAAATCTGTAATCAGGAAGCGAAAAGCCGTCATTTAAAACTCTCTATTTAGATTCTTGAAAAAAACCAGAAATCTCTTTCAATGGATAAAGCGGCCTGGTCTTCCCCAGGGATGTTCGATCTCGCCCACCAGCCGGTCGCGGCAACTTTTGCAGAGAATCAGGTGAAATTCTTGATAGACCTCTTTCTCCAGTTCTTCCGGATCGGACTGTTCGACTTGCTTCAGGAGTCGCTTTAACTGCTGCTCCACTCCCTCTTCCGGTTCCAGAAGAACGCCATCAAAACCCGCAAAGATTCGAATCTGAGCAATGTAGGTCAAGCTTCCGGGTGGAAGTTCTTTCCCACACCTGAAACAGTTTTGACCTTTCGATTCTTGCCTGCCCTTTGGTTCCATCGACATGCCCCCTTAAATTCCTTCTCTCGCTATCCACTCCTCTAAATCTCTCAACGCCCGTT
This sequence comes from uncultured Pseudomonadota bacterium, assembly GCA_937124575.1. Taxonomy (GTDB): domain Bacteria; phylum Desulfobacterota; class BSN033; order BSN033; family UBA1163; genus RBG-16-49-23. The sequence continues at coordinate 17,843 of CAKZKY010000010.1, forward strand.
CCCTGATGCGGAGCTTCTTCTCCCGGCTCTTGACTTTTGAACTTAAAGGAGGAAAGAGACCGAAATTGATATTCATCGGTTGGAAAGGAGTGATGGGAGATCCAATGATATGCTTTACCAAAGCTCCGATTGCAGTAGTGGGAGGTGGAACCACATTGCTTTTTCCCCTCTTCTGTCGAAAAGCATTCAAACCTGCCAGAAGTCCCATGGAAGTGGATTCCACATATCCTTCCACGCCGGTGATCTGACCGGCAAAGAAAAGATCTGGCCGATCTTTCATCTGAAGGGAAGGCTTAAGAATTCGTGGGGAGTCGAGAAAAGTATTCCGATGGACCGATCCCCATCGGACAAAGGTAGCTTTCTCAAGTCCGGGAATCATCCGAAAAACCCTTGCCTGCTCCGATTGCTTAAGCCGAGTTTGAAACCCAACCAGGTTGAAAAGGGTGCCAAACTCATTCTCCTGTCTCAACTGAACAACAGCGAAAGGCCTTATCCCTGTCCTTAGATCGATCAAACCCACAGGTTTTAAAGGGCCAAATGCCAGAGTGTCCTTTCCTCGGTCAGCTAACTCTTCTAAGGGCAGACAGCCTTCAAAGAGGTATCTCTTTTCAAAATCTTTCAAAGGGATTCTCTCTGCCTGACGAAGTGCCTCAACGAAGCGATAATATTCATCCTGGCTCAATGGGCAGTTGAGATAGTCATCGCCACCTCTTCCATATCGAGAGGCTTTAAAGGTCTTGCTAAAATCGATCGATTCCGAGGTGACAATCGGCGAGATGGCATCATAGAAGAAGAGATGTTTAGCTCCGGTCAATCTCTGGATTTCAATGCTGAATGCCTCAGAGGTGAGCGGACCAGTAGCAACAATAGTGATGCCTTCCTTGGGAATGGCTTGTACTTCTTCACGGATAATTTCGACTCCTTTTAGCCCTTCCAGAACCTCAGTGACTTCCTTTGAGAATACCTCTCTATCCACTGCAAGGGATTCTCCCGCTGGAACCCTGGTCTCCTTTGCGACTTTCAAGATGAGAGAATCGAGTCGGGAGAGCTCTTCTTTTAAAACTCCAGAAGCGTTTTGCGGAGATTCTGATTTTAAGGAATTACTGCAGACCAATTCAGCCAAGAGAGGGGAACGATGGGCAGAGGAGAAGGACTTGGGTTTCATCTCATAAAGGACGACCCTCTGGCCTCTCTTTGCAATCTGCCACGTTGCCTCACACCCCGCCAATCCACCGCCGATGACATGAATAATCGGTTCCATCGCTTTAGCAAGACGATATCTTGCACCCTATTATAACAAAAAAAGGAGCCCTTAGGGCTCCTTTTTTATCCTGTTAGAAAAGGAGAGGTTCTTCTAACGGAGTTACCTATTTCTGGGGCAGGAGTTCTTTGAGTTTCGAGGTCAAGGTGGGTAAGACTTCTTTATAATCTCCGACGATACCGAGGTGCGCAACGTTGAAGATATTGGCGTCTTTATCCTTATTGATAGCCACAATCACTTTTGAACCCAAACACCCAGTGATATGTGACATGGCACCCGAGAGAGCCACAGCAATGTAAAGTTTAGGGCTAACCACCTTGCCGCTCTGGCCGATCTGGAGCGAGACCGCTGCCCATCCCTCGTCACAAGCAGGCCTGGTGGCACCCACGGCCCCACCTAACGTACGAGCTAACTCCTTAATCATCTCCCAATTCTGAGCACTACCTATGCCACGGCCTCCGGCAACGACGACCTCAGCGTCTTCCAATTTTATACCTTCAACCTCCTCTTTGACCCGCTCGACCACCTTAATCTTAATTGACGAAGGATCAATCTTACCTTCTATGGGAATGACTTGGCCCTGCCGGGAGTCATTTCTTTCTGCAGGCGGTACGGTCTTCAGTCTCAGAGTAGCCATCTGAGGACGGGCAGATTTGGATACCATTGTGGCAAGGGCATTGCCACCAAAGACCGGTCTGGTCGACACCAGGACTTTGGTTGCCGGATCAATGGAGAGTGCCAAACAATCCATCGCAAGTCCCCCTCCTAAGCGACCATTAAGTCTTGGAGCCAATTCACAGCCGATATCCGTATGACCGAGGAGCACAATCGAAGGAAGCTCTTTTCGACAAAGTTCGGCCGCCACCTGAGTGTAAGCATCTGAATTATACTCACCCAGCAGGCTATCTCCGGCCACATAGACTTTGTCAGCGCCATAGGCAATGGCCTCCTGTCCCAGTCCGTTGGCTTGGCTGCCCATTAATAAGACGCTTAATTCTTCGCCTAATTCATCGGCCAGTTTTCTTCCAGCTCCAAGGAGTTCAATCGTGATGGGCGCTAACTTGCCTTCAGCAATCTCGCCACAAACCAAAACACCTTTATGATTAGTCATGGTATATCCCTCCATTTCAATTCTTGATGACAGTGATTTTAAGTATGATTAACCCCACCTCACCTCCCCTTACATTAAGGGGAGGAAGGGAGGGGTTATGATCTCATCACATCAGTTTGACAAGCCTTTCGGCTAAATGGCTTGCCGCTTCAGTGGGAGTATTCCCGGTAATGTACTCACATTCGGTCTTTCGGGTTGGAATTGAAAGGCCGATGACCTCGATATGGACATTCGTTCTGTCTAACTGAGAAGGCTCAGATCCAATATCCTCTGCCTTCCAGATTGGAATCTGCTTCTTGCGAGCCAGCATCAAACCCATTCCACCTGGTAATCGAGGAAGGCCGATCTCACTGCTGACGGTCACCAGGCTTGGCATAGGTGCTTCCAAGATTTCATAGCCATCTTTCACCATTCTCTTTATCCTAAGCTTCTTCTCTATGGCCTGAATATCGCAAGCGAAGGTGACGACTGGAATGCCAAGCATTTCAGCCAAAATCGATCCAACCTGACCAGCGCCCCAGTCCGCAGAATATCGACCACATAGAATGAGGTCGTAGTTGCCAATTTTCTGGACCGCTTTCCCCAAGACATAGGCGGTACCAAAGCTATCCAGGTTTTCAAAAGCTGGATCCTGAAGCACATATCCGTCATCAGCTCCCATTGAGATGGCATGTTTGATCACATCCGCCGCTTTGGCGGATCCTACGCTGAGCACCGTGATTTTCCCCTTATGCTTATCTTTGAGTCGGCAGGCGGCCTCAACAGCACGTTCATCGAATACGCTGATGACCGGAGGCACTCCAGGGGGAGGGATCACCTGTTTGGTCTCGGGGTCAATCTTGAATTTAGCCGGTGGGATTTCAGGATCCTGAACTTGTTTCACACAGACGATGATGTTCATAAAATCTCCTCCTCATTAATGCTTATGCCCTGTGGGCACATACAAACCATAAAAATTGATACACCCCGCTCATCTCCCCTTTAAATTAAGGGGGGATAGAAGGAGGTTAAGATTTCTTCAGGGCCTCTTCCACAAGCTCAATCAAATCCTTTGCCTTCAATGAATCCTTCAGATTCTTATGATCGATGGCATCCTCAAACATCTGTAAACAGTAGGGACATGCAGTTACAACGGTCTCTGCCTTGGTTTTAAGAACGTCCTCAAGGCGCATCTGATTGATCTTGGTGGTGCCAGGCTGCTCTTCGATCCACATGAGTCCACCACCACCGCCACAGCAAAAACCCATTTCTTTTGAACGTTCCATTTCCACCAGCCTGGCCTGGGGAATAGCTTTCAGTATCTGTCGTGGCTCATTATATATATCGTTATAACGGCCTAAATAGCAAGCATCATGGTAGGTGAGTGAAGCATTCAAAGGATGGGGCAGTTTCAGTTTTGACTTCTTGATCAAATCATTAAGGAACTCGGTATAGTGGATCACTTTAAAATCGCCTCCATACCTTGGATATTCATGTTTCATCGTATTATAGCAGTGGGGACAAGTGGTGATAATCTCTTTAATGCCGAAGCTTTTGAACATTTCGATATTTTGCTCGGCCATCATCTGAAACTGGAACTCATATCCCGTTCTCCTTGCTGGATCTCCACAACAGGTCTCAGCATCGCCCAATACCCCAAAATCAACTCTAGCCGCTTTCAATATCCTCGCCATGGCCAATGTCGCCTTCACATTCCGTTCAACGAGCGCTCCTGTGCAACCCACCCAGAAGAGGGTATGTATGGTATCTCCCTCAGCCAAAATTTTAACATCAAGTTCGCTTGTCCAATCTCCCCTCAACCTCATCGACTGAACGCCAGCCCATGGATGTCCTCTCTGCTGCATGTTTCTGAGCATCAACTGTCCACTCTCTGGCATCTTGCTCTGCTCTAACACCAGATTGCGTCTCAGTTCGATGATCTTTCGGATATGTTCGATGTTAACCGGACAGACCTCCTGGCAGGCCCCACAGGTCGTGCAGGCCCAGATCTCATCTTCGGTAATGGCGCCTCCGATCATTGATTTGACTGTAATTTCGGCCTGACTTTCCGCAGAAGGTTTTGCCTTACTGGCAAGCAATCCAGGGCCGACATCCAACAGATACTCTTTTAAGTTATGGATCAACTCTCGGGGTGAAAGCGTCTTGCCCGTCAGCTGAGCAGGACAGTTGACATGGCATCGACCACACACGGCACAGGCATAAAGGTCGAGTAAGTCCTTCCAGGTAAGGTCCTCAATCTTCGATGCACCTAAAGTCACAGAACCCTCGGGAGCTTCGAGTGCTTCGAGGGGAATGGGCTCAAGCACCACTTTCGGGCCCAATGGTTTGAAGAAAGCATTGACGAGTGAGGCGAGAATGTGAAGGTGCTTGGAGCGTGGAATATAGACCATGAAGCTGAGGATAACCAGGTAATGCAACCACCATAAACCCCGAGAGACCGTCTCCAAAGTGGTCTGTGAGAGACCGGTTTTGCTTAGATAATTTGCCAAGGCTGCCCCCAAGGGAGGCCAGGAACCATGGACACCACGACTTGCATGGTCGAAGCCTACGCCCAAAACATGGAGTGCCATCAGGGAAAAAACCATCATCAGAATGATGCCAGCTTCTACAGAAGGTTCCAGCCTTGGCACTCTCAGGATATATCGCCGTATGGCGGCCACGATGAGCGTCAGGGTGACCAGGACTGCGGCAAAATCGAGGATGGAAAAGTAGACCGTCTCAAAAGGGGTTTGCTCAATGTAGGTGGAAAGTCCGAAGCCACCTGCCAGGCCGATAAAGATAATGTAACTGATGAAGAAGAGGCTGAAGCACCAGAATAGTAGAGCATGGCCGAGTCCAGCTAAGTCCTTTCGGGTCACAGTTTTGAGTGTACACCATTGAGGGATCACCTCGACCAGCATCGCCTTGATTCTCTCACCGATTTGGTCGAAGCGGTTCTCCTTCCTTCCTAAAAGCATCAGGCGAAACAGAAAGTAAAACCTCTGAGCAAAGAGACCAAAGGCAATGGCGAACAGGACCCAGAAAATGACGTATCCCGGTATCCCCCAATAGGTTTCACTCACCGGCGACACAACAACCTCCTATTTCTAAACCGAAAATTATTTATGAAAATTGTTTTGTCCTTCCCATCGAGGGACCATGTCGTAATTCGGGGAATAGAAAAATGTCATGCTGAAC
>CAKZKY010000011.1 GCA_937124575.1 uncultured Pseudomonadota bacterium
AATTTTGACCTTTGACTCGAAACAAAATCGTCCCGGCACTCATTCTCTTCTGTAAAAAGATAAGATCGCCAAAATCCTTATCGTTGGTTATAAGAATTCTTTTCTCTCGATTTGCCAAATGGATAAGATCTTCATCCGGCATTTCACAATCATAATCTGGTATCCATTTAATATCATAGCCCTGTTTTGATAAAAAGTCTACCAAAGGCTTTTCTATGTTCACATCGGCTAAAAATTTGATTTCTTCCACTGTATCTTTGTCCTAACGTGAGTTTAAATCTATTTCTTGTTGTTTGACAATTTTCTGATCACATCCTGGCACTGTTTCATCTCTTCGAGGTTTTTTAGGTCGGCTTCGACCATGATTTTAACCAATTCGGAAAACTTAACCCTGGGTTCCCAACCAAGCCTTTTTCTTGCCTTTGAGGCATCGCCCTGAAGGAACTCCACCTCGAGGGGCCGAAAATAACGGGGATCGATTTCGATAATTGCATCTCCGATGCGGAGGTTGGAAGTTGGAGGGTTGAGGCTGGAGGCATAAGATTTAATAACGCCTTTTTCGTTAGGACCGGAGCCAACCCATTCCAGTTCGATGCCAGCATAAGAAAAGGCAAGGCTGACGAATTCACGAACCGAATGGGTTTCGCCGGTGGCAATCACATAATCGTCAGGCCGATCCTGCTGGAGCATGAGCCACATAGCTTCTATGAAGTCGGGAGCATAGCCCCAGTCCCTTCTTGCTTCGAGATTGCCGAGATAGAGTTTTTTCTCCAGTCCATATTTGATTCGAGCCAGCGCCCGCGTCACCTTACGGGTGACAAACGTTTCTCCCCTCCGAGGAGACTCATGGTTAAAGAGGATCCCGTTACAGGCGAACATTCCGTAACCCTCTCGATAATTTCTGGCCATCCAGTAGGCATAAACTTTTGCCGAAGCGTAAGGGCTTCGAGGTCTGAAAGGGGTCTCCTCATTCTGAGGAGGAGGAGATTCCCCAAACATCTCGCTTGATGAGGCTTGATAAAAACGAGTCTTTATCCCACTCCTTCTGATAGACTCCAATAGCCGGGTTGTCCCGATGGCGGTTACATCCCCTGTAAATTCCGGCATATCGAAACTGACCCGGACATGACTCTGGGCCGCCAAATGATAGATTTCATCGGGCTGGGTATTGTAGATCAGGTTCGTGAGCTGGCCTGAATCGGTAATATCTCCGTAATGGAGGAAGAGTTTACTCTTCGGGTCATGGGGATCGGTGTAGATGTGGTCGATTCGATCGGTATTAAATGTACTTGAGCGCCGGATGAGGCCGTGAACCTCATAGCCTTTCTCCAAAAGGAATTCCGCGAGGTAACTACCATCCTGTCCGGTGATGCCCGTGATTAGAGCACGTCTCATTGGTTTTATTTGGTCTATTTAGTTTATCTGGTCTGTTTAGTTTCTCTGGTTTATCTGGTTGATCTGGTCTGTTTGGTCTAACTGGTCTGTCTGGTTTATCTCGTTTATCTGGTTTTTCTGGTCTGTTTGGTTTTTCTGGTTTCGTTGTAACGGCGATTAGAATCACGGAGATAAGTAATGAGATTTGAATCCATTTTGCCAACCTTGTCAGCTTGTTGATAAATCTGGTCAAATATTTCTTGCGTCACATATTTTCGGTCCAAGGCAATATAGAAATGGCTCTGCAGCAGAAGATAATGCAACAAAAAGGTACTGGAGGAAAGCCTTTGGGGGCATCCATAAAAAAGTTGAAATGGTTTGATATGTTTATATTCTACTCTCTGGAAATTTCCAATATGCCCTTCGGATAGTCAATCACAATCTTGAACTCCCTTAAGAATGAGGAGCCTAAAAGACCGACCACAAAACTTTTAGGAGGAAGATCATGACATACTACCGGCACATTATCTGCAATTTCATCCAAAAACCTTATTTTCTTTACCTCTATAATCGGAGCTGTCTCCACCCCACTTGCTGTGATCAATGTAACTTTTTCCTTTGAAATTTCTGGCCTGTAACCCAAAGCCTCAGCTATTTCCCAAGGAATCATTGTATATGTTGCTCCAGTATCCAGAGCTACTTTAATTCTCCTCTTTATACCTCCTTCCCCCTCAAGAGTTATATCTACTACTATGACCGGCGATTGGGGATCAAAAGTGGTACTACTCATGAAAGGCCACCGCAAATCCCTTCTTTGGCATTTCACCTGAGTACGTTATATAGAGATACTCTTTAAGATTTTTTTGGGCCTCGTACACTTCATCTCTATTTTTGCTATGAAGCAATACCTCTCCTTCAATCGGTAAATCCTGTTCATTGGCCATTGTAATTTTTATAAGTAACCATTCATCTTTATATCTCTTTTTAAGTTCTTCTATCTTCATTTCTTTTCTCCTAAATGCTAAATGACATTCATTGCCTATTTCTTATTTACCATATCTTTAACTGGTTGTCTATACATGGGTGCTCTGGGGTCACATCTTCAGGTGTCATTTTCTGGTCTTTTTGGTTTGTCTGGTCTTTTTGGTTTATCTGGTCTGTTTGGTCTATTTAGTTTATCTGGTCGATCTCGTTTTTGGTTTTTTTTAGTGTGTCTGGTTCACTTTCTATAAGCCTCTTTCCGATGCCTTACATGAAAGATAGTCACTACCTTACTTTGTGAATCCACTTGATAAATCACTCGATAGTCTCCTATACGGATTCGATAGCTTGATTCCGACCCCCTTAGTTTTCTGCAGTTATTAGGAAATGGATCTTCTGAAAGGCCCTCTACAGCCTTAATAATTTGAGGAATGTATTGGTGATCTATTTTCCTGAGATCATGCTCAGAGGAGCTTTTCCATAAGATTTCAAAGGATGCCATCAGCCTGAAGCTTCCTTTTCAACTCGTCTAAGCTTATAGTAGGCTCATCTTTGCGCTCCGCTATAACCGCCAGATCATGAAGATCTTCGATGAGTTCCTCATACTCGTTTATTGGTAGGATGATGTCTGTCTTCTGACCATTTTCATCCACAATATATTTCCCATGAAGATTTCCCATCTCATGTCTCCTTAGAATTTCGTTTTAAACTACCACAATTATTTTCCTTTTTCAAGCATATGAAATCAAGTCTGGTCTGTTTGGTCTATTTAGTTTATCTGGTCTGTTTAGTTTCTCTGGTCTTTCTGGTTTGTCTGGTTGATCTGGTCTGTTGGATTTGTCTAAAAGCATATAAGGAGATCAGGATAGGTTACCTTCCGACTGGCTCTAACAAAGATTGTTCTCTAATTCTATATCTTCCCACCTCCAGAATAGTCAAATTATTTATCCTGAATCATGCGTGAAAAGTATTACGAAATGACAATATTATCAATAGAAAACCTTGATAAAAAGCCTCAAAAAA
>CAKZKY010000012.1 GCA_937124575.1 uncultured Pseudomonadota bacterium
TGCAGGCCCCTGCCCAACGGCTCCACTACCGCTACATGTTAAGGCAATACGTCTACCAGGCTATTGTGGATTAGAGAGAACGCAAGCAAAACGGAAGCGTCCTAGAATAAATCCCGGAGGCCTCAGCCATAAAGAGGCAGGGCAGAACATAGCCCTCTTATATTGAATTCAGAAGAAGGAATAAGCCTTACATGCTATCTCAATCCATCCTCTTTCTTGGCTTCTTCCTTTTTTAGTCCACCAATCCTGGGATGAGGTCTTCCGGAATCGGTCACAACAATGGCCACTAAGATTTCGTCAGAACGAGGGGCATCTGGAACTCTCACGGCCATGGCATCGAAATGGGTGCGGACAAAGGCCGCATCTTTATAATGGAGGGGGACATCAATCTCTGTTCCCGGCCCTCCCAACTTTTTAGCCGATGGAATGATGGCTTTTCCTCCACCCACAGCCTCCCGCAGGGGTGTCCCTAATTTCGGATGAAGAATGGCTGCTCCATGTTCCAATTCACCATCCACTCCAACGATCGCTGCCTTCCCATAACTCTCAGCCTGCTCAGGAAGGATGTTTAATGCTTCAACCGCCTTCTTTCCAAGGATCCCACCCAATGTTTCACCGATGTCAATCAGTTCATCGAGCTTTTCAACATACTTCCCTGAAAAAGGATTCTTAATAACAGCCACAGCCGCAGCCTTTCTGGTCGGGGGTTCAACCTTTTTACCTCCCTCCATAATGGTCTCTTCTACCATTGTGATATATTTTCGGACTTCCATGATTCACCTCCCATGGCAAGTGGTCTACATACCTCATCGCAGATCTAAATTTTTCTTAACCAACCATTCAATGAATCTGTCCAGAGGACCCTTCCTTGAACTGCGATCAAAGCCCCCTTGATCAATCCCCGTTTCGTCAGAGAATTGGCCTTTGACATCCCCTTGTTTAAAGCCTCTTCTATTCTCTGCGGAGATAAGGCACCAACCTTGACGGTCACCCATTCCCCAGCAATATCCGTATCCGGATAGATCCTCTCGGCAAGGGTCCGAGTGATCTTGGGATCGTCTGTATTGGTAAAATTCCCAATAACCGTTGCGGCTGAATCCGCCAAGGAGGCCTTGTGGGCCAGAACCGTTACGGCCGAGGCAATGCCTTTGGTGAAACTTCTTCCCCCAAGCCCGCTCGTGGCCACCCCCCCTATCTCCATCCCTGAGTCAAGAGAGAGAAGATAGGCGGGCTTTTCTGAATCAATCTCTGTCTTTATCCCTACCCTGGCCACCTCTCCTTCCCTTAAACGGATGGCAATGTCTCCTCCATTTTCTACGATCACCTTTGATCCGCCTTGGCTGAAGATAAAATCAGCCACCACCTCAGAAATTGATCCGGCGACCGAGGCCAGGGGGGTTAAATCCGGCTCACCCATGACTCGAGTAGCCTCAATCATTCTACGGACAACATCAGGATAGAGCCGTCCCATCCCCAAGGTCGCACTTTCCCTCTTTAGGATGGCGAGATGTTTTGACAGATCTTCAAGAAGACCCGTGGCCAGGAGCGCACCGTCCTCTGCCAAATTGGGAAGAGGCACCCCCTGTTCAGAGGCATGGATGGTCATTCTCATCGGGCCATACTCAACAAGGGTAATCCCCTTGGGCAGTGTTTGAATAAAGTTGCTGTTTAATACTCTGTGTGCCACTCGCGCTGTCATCCATTAAATTCCAATAACCAAATTTCAATCACCAAATAATCACCAATATCCAAACTCCAATCACCAAAATAACGAAGGAACAAGTTAAAGATTTTGGTCATTGGTTGTTGGAATTTATTTGGTTAGTGTTGCTTGGTTATTGGTGATTTATCTTTTATCTCTTTCAACACCTCATCCAATTTCCGAATGGCCTCCTGATGTCCTCCCATTTCGAGATACTCTTCCAGTTTCATCGTATATTCGAGAGGAACAACCATGGCAGGTGTCGGGACATAAGTAAAGGCTCTGATCATCACCTTCTCAACATCCACTAAAAAAGTGATCCCGCCTCCAGGCAGGATGTAGGTGGGGGCTCCGCCTACAGTCAGTCTTGCACGATTCTGGTGAATGGCCTGGTTCAATTTCACTGGAATCTTCGTCACACCCGCTCTGGCACTTCCACCTGCCCCTCCCACATAGATGGCGGAAACTCTGGAGGGTTGACAATTGGAAGCAATCATTTCGATGGCCCTCTTGGCCAGGGGTGTTAAATCGATCGGAATAAAACTCCCCTTTTCATCCAATCGGAACATCGCTGCCCGTTCGCCCGTTGTCTCCGTGATGAGAACGGTCATTCCAGGTTTGGCGAACCTCGGATCAAAACCCTCAATGATCTCTATGGGGTTCTTAATGGGTGTTCCCCCCCATCCCTTGCCGTGTTCGCCAAAGTAACGACCTGGGGTAGATCGCCTTGCCTTTAACTTCAAACCGCTATACGTTGCGCCTAACTCTCGGCCTGCTGCATGCTCGGTAAACTGCCCGATGAGATGCGAATCGAGGACTACCACCTCATCGGCCGCTTCGATAAAATACCTCCCGAAAAGCCCCATGGAAGCACTGCCGCAACCCACTCTCATCTTCTTTCCTGCCTCTCCATCGATCACAGGAGGCTTGCCCACCTGAAGCGTCATCTCAGCCCCATCCTCCACTTTGAGACGGAACTCCCTACGGTTTGCAATATCGGTCATCAATCTGGCAACGGCAAGACCGTCTTTCCCGGTAAGAAGATTGACGCCTCCCAAGGAAAGGATCTTTGAGCCATACTCTTCCGTACAGAGATGACCGACCCTCTTCTTTCCGATGAGAACAGGAGCCCCTTCTTGGCCAATATTCATATCGGTATCTATCTTCACCTTGATACCGCTATAGCTCATGGGAGCTTCTGTCACTACAGTGACCACATCTATTCCATCCAAATCCGATTGAACAATATACGGAGCGGGTTTGGTGTCTGGATAGGTTGTGCCCGCGCCAATACCCGTTATCAAGGGCTTTCGAATAGCCACTTCGTGATCCTGACCGACGATCTCTTTCACATCTTCATAAGATTGAAGCGGGATATTTCGGACCAGCACCCCCTTCTGGTTGACAAATCTCTGACAGGCACCTGTATTCCCGACTCGAATGATGCAGTGAATCGGACAGGATGAACATTGGATCCCCTCTCCCTGGGGTGCTGACTCAAGGGAGATGGCTTCTGTCGGACAGACCTTGGTGCAGGCTCTACAATCCACACAGAGATCGGAGATGGATGCCTTTTTCTTCCTCCCTTTATTCTTCTGTAGGGTGATGGCTGAGAGAGGACAGGTCTCCACACATATACCACATCCAATACAGGTATCCCAATGGACCATCATCATGAGTTCCTCACCATACGTGACCGTGTCCGGATGATTTTTACCGCCTTCTGATGACCGATCACGACTTACTGATTACGATCTTCCCATTCGGTGGTGGGGTGTTGCGGCTTACCCCAATCTTCATCTGGCCGTCAATCAGAACAGCCGCAATCCCAGGGATATCTCCTGCCTCAATGGCTGAAAGCGCATCTTTGCCTACCGAACCCATGGGAGCATCCATGATAACCAGATCGGCCTCCTTGCCTATTCCAATCACACCCCGGTTGAGACGGTAAACCCTTGCTGTATTCCCTGTAGCCATGGCAATCGCCTCCTCTGCCTTCACATCGCAGAGAGAGGCGAGGAAGTTGATGACCCTAAGAATTCCAAGTGGGATCACGCCGGTTCCTGAAGGAGCATCATTGCCAATGATGATTCGTGAATAGGCATTCACCTCTTTTACAATCTTCATCACCTCAACAATCATCTTCGAATTACCACAGTGGGCAACCTCCAAAATGAGATTCGTCTTTCGGATGAGTTTCTCCGCCTCGGCCAGTGAAATAGCTGTAGGACCTCCGTTGATGTGCGAAACGATATCCGGATCAGTGGCAATCACATCATCCGCAGGAACGGTCGTGCTTCCCGGAATAGAGGTCCCTCCTGTATGCATCATCACGACCATCCCATACTTCTTAGCCCACGTCACCATCGGAGCAGCCTCCTTTGGGCTCTTCACTCCTCCTAAACCGATCTCTGCAACAACTCGAACACCTTCCTTGGCCAGCTCTTCAAAGTCCTTCTCCTGAAGGCCTGGCTCAAGGATCAGGCTTCCGCCAAGGACTTTCACGCCTGCGGGTCTGGCATTGGCAAATGATTTGGCTGCAAGGATGGCTAAGGCTTTAGTACCAGCCACATCCTTTGGCCTTCCTGCAAGGTGAACCTCGCCTGCGGAGATGGCGGTCGTTACCCCCCCATGGAGGGAAGATTCGATAAAATCCAGCATCTTCTGCCTTGGTGTAAAATCTCCAAGAACAGGGTGGCAATGGGAATCGATCAACCCAGGCGTCACGGTCATGCCTCCGACATCAATCACCTGCTCCACCCCATTTTGATCGAGATCCTTCTCTTGGCCAATCGCCTGAATCAACCCCTTCTCAATGACCATGGCATCCCACTTTAAGAGAGGGTTTGAAATGTCTCCAGAAACCAGAGTCCCGATATTTTTGATCATCACCTTTGCCATAGCAACCTCCTTCCTCCCTTCATCCTTCCTCCCTTCAATTTAAGGGGAGCCAAGGCTGGGTTAGGAGAATCAGACAGGGGTCATACGGATCACTAACCACTGATCACTGACTACTTGTTCTTCTTATGAACGGCCTCCAGCACCCTTTCCAGATTGGCCGGAAGATGATAAATCCTCTCCCCAATGGCATCCGAAATCGCATTCAGAATGGCAGGAGCACAGGGAATGAGCGCTGGCTCTCCAACGCCTTTCGCCCCAAAGGGGCCACTTGGCTCTCGTGCTTCCACGAGGATTGGAATAATTTCGGGAATATCCATGGAGGTGGGGATGAGGTAGTTCACAAAAGAGGTGGTTTCCCCTGGAATATACTCCTCCATCAGCGCAAATCCAATACCCATGGCCACGCCACCCATGATCTGTCCAATTACGTTCTTTGGATGGATCGCTCTTCCCACATCATGGCAGGCCACAATTCGATTCACCCGCACCTTTCCGGACTCTATATCTACCTCCACCTCTGCAAGATGGGTGGCAAAGGCATAGGTTGCATAAGGTGCACCCTGCCCTGTCTTGGGATCAAGCCTCGTTGTCTCGGGGTCAAAACTTCCTTCTTTGCGGATGACTTTTTGGCCTCTCTTCACAATCTCTCTGATGGGAATGGAAATGCCGAGTTTCTTTCGATGCCTTACCTCCCCCTCTTCAATCAAAAGATCCTTTTCATCTTCATAAAGCTGAGAAGCCGCCTCTTTTAGAATCTCCTGCTTCAGGCTTGTCACAGCATTGAGGATCGCATTGCCTGAGACATAGGTTTGGCGACTTGCGGAGGTGGCTCCTGCATCAGTGGTTAGAGCCGTATCCGCCCGGATGAGTTTTATCTCTTTTAAAGGGATGCCCAGGGCTTCTGCGGCAATCTGGAGAAGCACGGTATCTGAACCCTGTCCGATGTCTGCCACTCCTGTAAAAAGATAAACCTCTCCATTGGGATGGAGTTCCACTGCTGCGGTGGAAGGATTAGCTATCCCAGTATTACCAACCCCATACCACATGGACCCAATCCCAATGCCCTTCCGAAGATAAGGTCTCTTCGGATCAACCTTTAAAATGGGGGATTGATCCCTCCACGCTCTGACCTTTTTTAAAGTCTCTTTGATCCCAACGCTTGCCACCAGCGTCTGTCCGGTGGCTGTCTCAGAGCCAATCGCAAGTGCATTCTTAAGCCTTATCTCAATTGGATCCATCCCCAGTGCTTGCGCGAGAAGATCCATCTGTGATTCATGAGCAAAGGACATTTGGGGAACGCCAAAACCCCGCATTGCGCCAGACCAGGGATTGTTGGTATAGGCCATTCGACTCCTGACCCTGACATTGGGAACTTCATAGGGCCCTGTGGCATGGACAGCCGAGCGAATCCCTACCGTGGCCCCATAGGACGCATAGGCTCCCGTGTCTCCGAGAATCTCAACCTCTACTGCAGTCAATCTGCCATCCTTCTTGACACCGCTTCTGTATCGGATCTTAAGCGGATGCCGTTTCGAAATCACCTGAAAGACCTCTTCCCGGGAATAGACCATTTTTACCGGTCGCCTCAGATGGAAAACAACAAGAGCCAAAAAACATTGGATCGTAATATCAAGCCTTCCTCCAAAACCTCCTCCGGTTGCGGACTGGACAATCCTCACTCGATCCAGGGGGAGGTCAAGAAAGGCAGCCACCTCTTTTTGATCGTAATGGACATTCTGGGTGGGACAGACCACAGTAACCCTTCCCACTTCATCAAGATAGGCAATCCCTGCATCAGGCTCCATATAGGCATGATCCACCCAGGTCGTTCCATAGGTCTCTTCAACAACGACCTCCGCTTCCTTAAACCCAGCCTGAACATCGCCTTTTAGGATATGAAACTCTATGAGAAGGTTCCCATTGGGATGGATCATGGGGGCCTGGGGTCGAAGTGCCTCTTCGGGATCATGGACCGCTGGGAGATCTTCATAGAGAACTAACACTTTCTTTGCTGCCTCTTCAGCGGCTTCCATGGTCTGAGCTGCAATGAGGGCGACCGGCTCACCAATGTATCTTACCCGGTTTGGGGTGAGGACCGGTTGATCCTTGGTGATGGTCCCGATCTGATTCTTTCCAGGGACATCCTTGGCTGTAAAAATTCTTTCTATGCCCGCCACCCTGAGGGCCTCTTCCATTTCAATCTTGATCAATTGGGCATGAGGCTTTGTGCTGCGGACGACCTTCAGATAAAGGGGATCATCTAACTGAAGGTCTGCACCAAACCTCGCTTCCCCTAAAACCTTTTCGATGGAATCCACTTTCGGAATATCAAGACCAATCTGTTCCATCTTCTTCCTCCAGTGATCTTCTGATCGCCCTCAGAAAAAGGGCTTCAACGACAGGGGCCTTATAGGAGGTGGAGGCCCGGATTCCGCTACGATGGATCATCGTCTCTGAGACTTTCTTTGAAGCAGTGAGGAATAACCCTTCATCAGGGACCTTGCCGGTTAAATAGTCTTCCACTTCTATCAATCGCTGCGGAGCAGGAAAAATGGAGCCAGGGGAAACCCTTATTTCTTTGATCCGGCCTTCTTCCTGCCGAAGGATGATCGCCATGCTCATTCTGGCAATGGCCATCGCCTCCCTTCTTGCCAAACGGATAAAACCACTTCTCATCTCCTTCGAAAGCTTCCTGAAAGAGAGCCGAACCAGAATCTCATGGGCTTTCAAAACGGTCTGATAGGGCCCCTGTATCAGTTGGGCTATGGGAACCTCCCTTTCGCCCTCATAGGAGGAAACAATCCCAACGGCATTCAAAACCAGCAGAGGAGGTAAACTGTCGGCTGCAGGAGAAGCATTGACAATATTTCCACCAATGGTTCCAAGGTTTCTGATCTGGGGAGAACCGATTTCTGAAACTGCCTTGGATAGGATCCTTCCGTATCGCCTCACCAGTAGAGAATCGGCAATCTCCGAATGGGTCACCGCAGCTCCGATAGAAAGCGTCTGCTCATCCTCTTCAATCCTCCGAAGCTCCTTAAGAGAAGTAACATCAATCAACAGATCCGGTCGCGTGTCTCCATTTCGAAGACCGATCACCAAATCCGTCCCACCAGCAATAATCTTTGCCCTTCCAGAAGCCTCCCAGAGAAGATCACAGGCTTCTTTCAGGGTCTTTGGCGTCTGATAGTCAAAAGGAGGAATCATATAAAATAGGGGATCAGGAGATCAACTCATCTTTTCATCTTTCCTGCGGCTTCAATCGCTTCAATGATCTGCTGATATCCCGTACATCGGCAGAGGTGGCCAGAGATGGCCTTCTTCACCTCCTCTCGGGATGGATTCGAATTCGTTTCCAGCAACGCCTTGGCCGACATCAACATTCCTGGAGTGCAGAATCCGCATTGGACCGCTCCATGATCTATAAAGGATTTTTGAATTGGATGAAGTGCCTCTCGGCTCCCGAGACCTTCGATGGTTTCAATATGTTTTCCTTCTATCTTAGGGGCCAAAACAAGGCAGGAATGGACAGGTCTTTTATCTAAGAGAACCGTGCAGGCACCGCACTCGCCGATTCCACAACCCTCCTTTGTTCCGGTGAGTTTCAGCTTTTCCCGAAGAAGCCTCAGCAGAGTCCAGTGGGCAGGCGTTTCCACCGCAATCGCATTCCCATTTAACTTAAACCAGATTTTCACCAGTTTCCCGACTGGATGGGTCATACTCAAATCCGAAATTCGAAGATCGAAGCACGACACAATTTCTAATGGCCGAGATTATAAAATGACCAAAACTGTTTTGAGATTTTTGGAATTTGAATCACCTGAAATTCCAGATTTCGTGCTTCGAATCTCTTATTTCTTAGAATATTTCATCGCAAATCCATCATCCAGGGTCTTCGCAGTTCCCTGGAGCGAAGAATGCCAACGACTGATGATCACCTTTTTATCCGTATAGAAATCAATCGCCTCGTTTGCCCGACCGCGGATGTCGCCAAACATCGAGATCTTCCTCCCTCCCACAGGAAAATAGGCAATGGGAGCAGGTGTTCCAATATTGATGCCTACCTGTCCCACATTGACGGAACGGGCAAAGTCCCTTGCCCATCCGCCGTTTTCCGTATAGATGTTGGCGGTATGCCCATATCGGCTCTGATTGATCACCTCTACCCCTTCTTGGAGATCTTTGACCTTCTTGAGGCAACGAACTGGTCCAAACACCTCCAATTGAAAGATTCGCATCTCAGGCTCTGCCTCAAAAACAGTGGGGGCCAGGAAGTACCCTCTTGGATACTTATCCACGACGGGATCCCTTCCATCAAGAAGAAGTCTTGCTCCGTCTTTGACCCCCTGGTCCACCTCTGCGAGAATTTCGTTTAAAGCCTCTTTTGAGACGACCGGACCCAGGGTCACCCCTCTCTCCATTCCGTAGCCTAAGACCAACTTTTTAGAGAGGTCGAGGAATTTCTCTTTAACCTTCTCATATACCTTCTCAACGGCCAACACATTGGATACGGCAAAACAGCGCTCGCCCACATGGCCGAAACAGGAATCAACCACATTCTGCATGATCTCATCGAGAAGGGCATCCTCTGCAATCAGGACATGGTTCTTAGCCCCTCCCTGACATTGGGCCCTCTTTCCATGGTGGATCGCTGTTTTATAGACCCGTTCTCCTAACTCCGAAGACCCGACAAAAGAAACCCCCACGGTCCCAGGATGGGTAACCAGGGCTTCACCCACCCCGCTTCCAGAACCGTGCAGAAGGTTGATGACCCCTTTGGGAAAACCACACTCCTCTGCAATCTCAATGATCCGGGTGATCGTCATCGGACAGAGGCGACTCGATTTGATGATCGCCGTATCCCCAGCAGCAATGGCCCAGACGAAGTAGAGGGCAATCATTGCAGGAAAGTTAAAAGGGGGGAGGAAGACAAAGGGGCCCAAGGGCTCACGAATATAGACCGTATCCACGCCTGTTCCAACATCCTCGGCATGGCTTCCTTTTAAAAGCTCGGGGCCGGCACAGGCATGTTCCACATACTCCATGGCACGGGTAATCTCTCCTCGGGCATCGGAGAGGGTCTTACCATTTTCATTGACAATCAACTCGGCGATCTCTCCCTGATGCCTCTGGAGTCTTTCATGGAAATCAAAGAGAAACTTTGCTCGCCGGGGTGGCGGTGTTGTCCTCCATGCCCAAAAGGCTTGTTGAGCATCCCTCACGGTTCGGTCAATCTCCTCTGGGGTCGTCTCTGGACAGAGGGCTATGACCTCATCCGTGGCTGGATTTCTCACTTCAAACCATCGGTGAGCCTTTGACTCCACCCACTGTCCATTGATAAAGTTTTTCAATTTTTTCACTTCCATCGTCATTCCTTCCTATTGATTAGATTTTTTTATCACCATCGAAATTTAAATTCGTAACCCAAACATCGAAGTCCAAAATAAATGACAATGACCAAAATTCAAATGACCCAGGCTGTTTTGGATATTTGATCATTTGGATTGGGGTCGTGCTTCGCATTTCGTGCTTCGTATTGATCATCGCCCTACCTCCCCATCATTGAGGGAAGAAAGAGAACAATTTTTGGAAACAGGATGATCAGGATGGCCACCGCGATCATGGCTAAAAGAAAAGGAGCGGCTCCGCGAAAGATGGTCTGCATCGGAACATCCTTCACCACACCCGCAAGGGTATAGACGTTGAGGCCAACTGGAGGAGTGATCAGTCCAGCCTCCATCAT
>CAKZKY010000013.1 GCA_937124575.1 uncultured Pseudomonadota bacterium
TATATTTCAACAGCCCTTTGTTATTGGTTCCATTCAAACTCAAGTAGGGTTGGTCCCGCAGGTTTCATCCTTTCTCACCTGGAGTGATCATCTGGGAAGTTTCAAGGCACGCTGGGGAATAGGCCGCATGGATTACACGGTTGAACCGGGCCTTTATGCGCTGGGACAACCCGATGGCCGCTCCCCCGTACTGGTTACTGCCAATTATAAGATGAGCTTCGACAGGCTACGGGAGGCGTTGCCCGAAAGGAATATGTGGATTCTTGTCCTTGATACAAAAGGGATCAATGTCTGGTGTGCAGCTGGCAAGGGGACGTTTGGAACGGTGGAATTGGTAAACCGAATCGGATCAAGCGGCCTTGCTCAGATTGTCTCCCACCGGGAATTGATTCTGCCGCAGTTGGCAGGCCCTGGTGTGGCTGCTCATGAGGTAAAAAAATTATCCGGATTCAAAGTGATCTACGGACCTATTCGTGCTATGGATCTTCCGGCTTTTTGGGGTAACGGACTTAAAGCCACACCTGAGATGAGATTTAAAACTTTTTCGATCCTGGAAAGGATTGCTCTGATCCCCATCGAACTGGTGGCTGCGTTGAAGGTTGGTATAATCGTCATTGGCCTTCTTTTTTTAACCACGCTTATCGCGAGATCAGGGGAGGGCTGGGACATTGCCTTCAAACAAGGCTTTCTATCTGCACTGGCTATTCTGACCGGAATATTTGCCGGCGCTGTTTTAACCCCCACCTTACTACCCTGGTTGCCAGGTCGGGCCTTTTCAACCAAAGGCTGTGTGATGGGGTTGATTGTTGCGGCCATTTTTATCACGTTCCGATTTGATGTTTTAAGCCCAGGTGGAAACCGGGTTGAGATGGTCGCCTGGGTCTTTCTAATCCCGGCATTTGCGGCTTTTTTAGCGATGAATTTTACAGGGAGTTCAACCTATACCTCCCTCTCCGGTGTGAAAAAAGAGATGCGATGGGCTGTTCCGTTTCAAATCGGAGCTGGCTTAATTGGTCTCATTCTCTGGCTTGGCTCGGTCTTTTTCGCATAAGAGATAAGGGACTTTCTCCCTGAATAGACGGTGAATTATGAATCAAATGGTCTATCTGAAAGATGTGGTTACGTTAAAACTCGATGAGAGAAAGTGTGTGGGTTGTGGGATGTGTTTAGATGTCTGTCCGCATGCCGTCTTCAGTTTGACCAATGGCACGGCTACAATCATTAACCGGGACGCCTGTATGGAATGCGGAGCCTGTTCCCGGAATTGTCCTGCTGAAGCGTTAAAGGTTATGTCGGGTGTGGGGTGTGCAGCGGCGGTGATTAACTCAAAACTCGGCAGAAAAAGCGAGTGCTGTTGTTATATTGAACCTTCAAAAGGGAAAACGGATCCCCCTGAGTATTCTTCTGATTCTAATCGTTCAAGTTGCTGTTAAATAAAGTGCATCATAAATTTCTTTACAGCCCGTTCGTGGTGAGCCCTTCCTTCGACTTTGCCCAGGACGTTTGGAAAAAACCGTTCGCCCTGAGGTTTTTGAAGAGGGAACGGTTAGCTTAGGACAGGCCGCTTGAACTTTGAACAGAATCCCTCAATATGATTCACCCTTCGACAGGCTCAGGGTGAACGGGTTATAGGAATAAGTGTTAGGTGCAATACACTACATGGAAATATTTTCTCCTTGACAACTGATTTTTTTTGTTGTAAAAGGTCTACATATGTAGACCTGTAAATAGGAAATGGAAAGTGAAAAATGGGAAATGAATTGACAAAAAAACAGAAGGAACTATTGGATTTTTTAAAGGATTTTGTTAGTGAGAGGGGTTTTCCACCGACACTCCGAGAGATCGCTTCCCATTTTGGACTTAAGGGGCCAAGGGGGCCTCAAAAGATTCTGAATATCCTCGAGAAAAAAGGATATATCAGAAAAACCCCGGGTGAGTCGAGGGCAATTGAGATTATTGGATTCCCTTCCAAGAATGTCGTTTCGGTTCCCATCCTGGGGCGGGTGAGAGCAGGTGAGCCGATTCTCGCCATTGAGAATATTGAGGGCTATATCAATCTCGACCGGAGTTTGGTTTCGGCTGAAAAGGTTTTTCTTCTCCGCGTCCAGGGAGACAGCATGATGGATGCCCATATTCAGGATGGAGATTTTGCTCTGGTTAAGCCTCAATCAAGTGCCGAAAATGGGGATATTGTTGTGGCTTTGATTGAGGATGAAGCAACGATAAAAAGAATCTTTCTCGACCAGGATCTGATTCGTTTGGAGCCAGCCAATCCCAATATGGAACCGATTGTGGTTAAAAAGGGGGAGAAAAAAATTTCTATTGTCGGAAAGGTCATTGGAATATTTAGGAAGCTTTAAGCCGTTTGCAGATTGCGAAATGCGGATTTCGAATTAAAATGGGAGTCCGAAAAGCAATTCTGTTTTTTACAATCCGATATCCGAAATAAAAAAATGGATCGAGTCATTCTACACATTGATATGGATGCCTTCTTTATCTCGGTCGAGCAGAGAGACAACCCTGCCTTGCGAGGCAAACCTGCCGCCGTATGTGGTTCCCTTTCCCGGAGCGTGATCACCTCTGCTAATTACGAAGCCAGGCCGTTTGGAATTCGGGCAGGGATGCCGATCCAAGAGGCCAAAAGAAAATGTCCCCAACTGATCTTGGTGAGGGGAAATCACTCCAAATACACTGAAACCTCAGCTCGAATTTTTTCCATTCTAAAAGAATTCACTCCTCTTGTTGAGGTGGCTTCGATTGATGAGGCCTATCTCGACATTACAGACTCATTACTCCTTTTTCGATCCTCCCTTCACATTGCCAAATTGATCAAAAAGAGGGTCTGGGAAAAGGAGAAATTAACATGTTCCATCGGTGTGGCCCCGAATAAATTGCTTGCCAAATTGGGGAGCCGAATCAAAAAACCGGATGGTTTGACGATCATCGAAAAGGAGAAGGTTCCGGAGATACTTGAGGATCTTCCAGTATCCAAACTTCACGGGATAGGCCCAAAACTCGCAGAGACGCTGAAGTCAATCAACATCTTCACCTGTGGCCAATTGGGAAGATTTCCAGTCTCTTTCTTGATTAAAAGATTCGGAGTGATCGGCGAGAGACTTCATGAAATGGGGTTGGGGCTGGACGAAAGTCCTGTCATTCCTTTTGATCAAGAGGAAGATGCCAAGTCCATAAGCCACAGCATCACTCTCGAAGAAGATACTTCGGATCTGGATCGGCTAAGAAAGGTCCTCCTTCACCTTTCAGAAAGAGTCTCGAAGCGGATGCGGAAGGAGGGCTATTATGGAAGCCGGGTGGTTCTTACGATCCGATATTCCGATTTTTACACCTTCTCAAAGCAGAAGACCCTTTCCCGATGGATGAACAGCGGTAATGAGATATTCCGTCACTCCGTTGAGATTTTTGAATCGATTCCCCATCCCAAGCCGGTTCGACTTCTGGGGGTAGGGATGTCATTATTAAAAAAGGAGTGGTGTCAGCAGGACCTTTTTGAAAATAGGGAGAAGAAAGATCATCTTCTCAAGGCGATGGACCGGGTGAACGAAAAATTCGGGGATTGGACCTTAACCTGGGCAGAACTTTATTGAATTTGGGATGAGGAGTATAGGTGAACCCAATGATGTTTTGAGCAAAAATTGAATGGGGAGGGATTATGGAGATTCGTGGACTCACTGCACTGGTGACAGGCGGTTCTGGTTTCATAGGAGGTTGTCTTTCGGAACGGCTGGCTATTGAAGAGGGAGTCAATGTCCGAGCGATGGTTCGGAATCTGAAAAAAGCAGAACGACTGTGGCAACTCCCCTTGAAGATTATTCAAGCTGATTTGCTCGATTTAAGCTCTTTAAGGGAGGCCATCTGTGGATGTGATCTGGTTTTTCATTGTGCGGCCATGGTCCGAGAGATGGGAGACCGTAACGATTTTTTCAAAACCAATGTGGAGGGGACCGAAAACATCCTTAAGGTTTCCGGGGAGGCCGGAGTTAAGAGATTTATCCACTTCAGCAGTGTCGCTGTCTATGGGATGAACCCGCCAGATCGTGCCGATGAAAACACACCGTTTCAGCCCTGCGGCAATCTTTATTGCGATACGAAGATTGCTTCGGAAAAGGCGGTGTGGGCGGCACATAAGGAAGGGAAACTTCCTGTAGTTGTCATTCGTCCTCCCAATGTGTATGGTCCGAATTCAAATCCATGGACAGTTCGGCCTATTAAACTGATTCTATCGGGCCAGATGGTCCTGGTTAATGGAGGAATGGGCCTCTGCAACTATGTCTATATTGATAATCTCATCGATGCGACGGTTGCAGCAACGAAAAACGACAGATCCGTGGGACAGGTCTATTTGATCAGCGATGGTCACGCCGTGAGGTGGAAGGAATTTTTTGGATACTATGCCCGGATGGCGGGAAGATCTAAATTGAGGTCCGTGCCCGCATGGCTTGCAAAGATGATTGGATTGGGTATGGAGATTGCCTCGAAATTTACAGGCAAAACTCCAAAGATCACACGGGAAGCCATCAGTTATTTATCGAAACAGGCACGTTTCAATATTGAGAAGGCAAGACACGAGCTGGGCTATCAACCCCGTTTATCTCTGGAAGAGGGGATGAAATTGATTGAAGAGTGGCTCAGAGAATCGGGGTATTTCCCGAAGGATTAAGAATCCTCTAAAGTGCCATTCCGGCATCAAACTTCTTTACGATAAACTCCAGCCGGAATCCAAAATTTATTTTGTTGATTCCTTCGAATTAGGAAGTCCACGTCTTGAGTCGCCCGCAAATATCCATAAGATTTCAAGGCAAATGCACCAACAAGGCCGTAATCGTTTCCTTCTTTTTTGAAGAAATCAATTTGAATCCGGAATATCGTCTTAATATTCAAGGCAAGTTGCCTATGCGAAAAAAGTGTGAGATGCCAATAAGAAAAAAATATGGAATCATTTCTTAACCCTTGCGGATGGAGAGTGGAAAATTTTAGAGTATATGTATTTAATGATGGACAAGGAGATTTTGCCAATTGATTAAAATTTATATCGCGAGGCATGGGGAGACGACGTGGAATGCGGAAGGGAAGATTCAGGGCTGGAGCGATCCAGAGCTGAGCCCTCTTGGATATTCACAGAGCCTGGCCCTTCTTGAACATCTTAAAGATCGGCCCATCCAAGCCATTTATAGTAGCAGCCTTCAACGTTCCTACCTGACGGCCCAGCCCATCGCCCAACACCTTGGCCTTCCCATTCGGAAACAGAACGAATTGAAGGAGATCGGTTTTGGGATTCTGGAAGGAAAGAATCTTTTCCAGTTTGATGAGGAACTGAAACGAGAATGGAACCGATTTAAAGACGATCGCTTCTCCTATCGGATTCCCGGGGCGGAGAATTATGCAGACGTTGCCAACCGGTTAAGACCTTTTGTGAAAAGAATATTGCGGGAGCATGAAGGAGAGGAGATTCTCATCGTAGGCCACCGAGTTGTTAACCGGTTACTGATCGGGATGTTTTCAGATATTCCTCTGGAAAAGACGTTGAAAATTGAGCAGACCAATGATTGCCTCTACCTAATCGAGCGAAATGGAGAGATCAGAGTCTTTCACTATCTTGACGGAGTGGTCAGGGAGGGGCTACTCTTCATAAACAAGGAGATTGTCTTGTGAAGAGGGATGAGAGACGGAAAAAGAAAGATGATGGATGAGGGAGGTTTGACGAAGATTAAAGCCAAAAACAGGGAAGTCCGGTGTGTGATTTATGATTGTGATGGAGTTCTTTTCGACTCCTTCGAAGCCAATACAAGATTATATAATGACCTGTGTGCGATGGTCGGAAGGGAGCCGCTTCAAGAGGAAGAGATGGAGTATGTCCATTCCCATACGGTTTATGAGGCGATTCATTTCATCTTCGGCAGAGGAGACGAACTCGAAAAGAAAGGCATAGAAGCGCTAAAGCAGGTTGATCTGAGAAACTACATCGGATATCTGAAGATGGAACCTTACCTGTTTCAGACCTTAAATCGATTGAAGGAGGGGGGTATCCTCCGTGCCATCAATACCAACCGGACGACCTCAATGAAGCACATCATGGATCGGTTTGAGCTTTGGCCCCTTTTCGATATGGTCGTGACTGCCCTCGATGTGAAACACCCAAAGCCCCATCCTGAGTCAATTGAAAGAATCCTCCAGAACTTTAGCTTAAAGAAAAACGAGGTCGTTTTTATCGGAGATTCGGAGATTGACCGACAGACCGCCCATTCCTCTGGCGTTCCATTTATTGCATATAAGAATGGAACCCTCAAAGCCGACTTCCATATAGATAACCATCTGGACCTTCTCGGTTTTCTTCAGTTCGGCAATCCTTCTTGACAAATTTGTTGGGTTCAAACCATTTAAAAATAGAAGTGGCTTTAGGTGGAACAACTTTGATTGAGAGGAGGCGCTATGGAACAGTGGCAGCAGTGGTTTCAAGAGAGGCAGGTCGAAAGAACAATTCAGTCGTTGAGAAGGAATAACTTTAATGCGATCTTTGTTCCGGATTCCAAATCGGCCTGTGAAGAGGTGCTGAAGCAGATACCGGATGGAGCGACCGTTGGCGTGGGAGGTTCGGTTACACTGATCCAGACGGGATTGCCGGAGGCACTGGCAGGTCGGAACATCCAGCTTATCTGGCCTATACGCCAGGGCAAGACACCGGATGAAATTTTCGACCTGATACGAAAATCTTTTTCGGCGGATGTCTTTCTATCGGGCACGAATGCAGTGACTGAGGATGGAAAGCTATTTAACGTAGATGCAACAGGCAACCGGGTAGGTGCCATGTTCATCGGCCCCAAGAAGACGATCATTGTCACTGGCGTTAATAAGATTGTTAAGGATATAGACGCTGCAGAGAAACGGGTTAAGGAATGGGTTGCTCCCCAGAATGCAAAACGGCTCGGTCGGAAAACACCCTGCGTCGAGACGGGTGTGTGTGCGGATTGCAAATCACCGGACCGGATCTGCAATATCTATGTCATCCTGGCCAAAAAACCGGTGCGCACCGAGGTGTTAGTGATTCTGGTAGGAGAACAGTTGGGAATCTGACCCAGAATTGCGGAATGCGGATTTCGGATTGCGGAGTTACCCCGTGGCTTTTGAGCTTTTTGCCCTATGCACTATGCTCTCTGGCTAAAACAATGCGTGCATCTACTGCCATGGCACCTCTTTCAAGGGCCATTACCGGATTGATATCGATTCCTTCGATTTCAGGAAAGTCCATCATCAATTGTGAGAGCCTGAGAAGCATCTCGACGATTGCTTCAATATCGGATGGTTTTTCTCCTCGTACACCTTTGAGTATGGCAGATCCCCGTAATTCTAAGACCATCTCTTCTGCCTCAGAACGATTGATGGGTGCAACCCGTAACGAGGTCTCCTTCAGAACCTCCACATAGATTCCACCCAAGCCAAAGAGGACAACCGGTCCAAAGGAAGGATCACGCTTTGCTCCTAAAATGATCTCCTTCCCACCAGAAACCATTTTTTGAACAAGGACGCTACTTACCTTCTCCGGATTTAAACTCCTCATCTTTTCATAGGCCTCTTCCGCCTTTTTGAGAGATTCGATATGGAGGATCACTCCACCCACATCCGATTTGTGGGAGATCTCAGAGGAGATGACCTTCATGGCGATTGGGAATCCCACTTTGCTTAGGGCGTTTTTTAAGTTCTCTTTTCGATGCACGACCTGATAGTCTGCAGAGGGAATTCCGTATGCTTGAAAGATTTCCAGGGCTTCGAAAAGGAGTGGGTCTCTTTTCTCTTTGATTGCCGTTTGAAGTGTTAGAGAGGCTCGATTCTGATCTACAGGGTAAGGAGGAGTTTTTTCCTTAGCGGTCGTCAAACGGCGGTAGTGATCCCTGGAGATGGCAAGCGCGGTTAAGGCGTCCTCAGGTTCTGTGAAGATAGGATAACCTAACGCTTTCTTGATGTAGGCGAGCTCCTCTTCATCGGTGTTATATTGAAGGGCAACAGGTTTCTGATAACGGGTGGAGAGATCTTTTACGGCTTGGATAAACCTGCGAGAAGGTTCTTTTTCCTCCGCTGTCGCGCCGTGCATGAAAAGGATACTGTGAACGGATGGAAACCGGAGTCCCTGTTCAAGGATGGTGGTATAGAGATCGAAGTTGAAGAGGTCTCCGAGATCGAGTGGGTTAGTGGGCTGGATCACCTTTGCCCTGAAAAGACTGTGAAACTGTTCCTGGAGTTTTGGATCTGGAGGAAGGAGACGAAATCCATGCCTTTCTGCAGAATCGGCAGCAACAACTCCGATCCCCCCGGAGCGGGAGATGATGACTAGATTTTTCCCCCTGCAAGGTGGTAAAGAGAGAATTTTGACGGCATTGACAAATGAGCGGAAGTCTTTCGTGCGAATAATGTCTGCCTGCTTTAAAGCAGCTTCAACCACCTTGTCGTCATTGGCAAGGGCTGCGGTATGAAGCCTTGCAATTTCGCGGCTTCCCTCACCCGTATTGGCTTTATGGATGATGATGGGTTTGGAGGTGGAGCGAGCGATCTCCATCAACTCTCTTCCCCGTTCGAGACTTTCGAGATAGAGGCCGATCATCTCAGTTTCAGGGTCTTCGATCAGATATTTGAGATAATCGATCTCGTTCAGATCGAGTTTATTCCCCATGCTGACGATCTTCGAAAGCCCCACATTGGCGCTGACCATTAGGTTTGCATAGGTAAGGAGGACCCCTCCACTTTGGGCCAGAATGGAGAGTTTGCCTTTGGTCACCGGTCTGCTTCTCATCTTGACAAAGGGGACGACAAAACCATTATGGACATTGGTAATCCCGATGCCATTCGGCCCGACAATCCGAATTCCTCCTTTCCTGGCGATCTGAAGAACGGTTTGTTCCAACTGGCCGCCTTCTTCCGAATATTCCCCGAAACCTCCGGATTCGATGATGACCCAAGGGATCTTCTTACGTCCGCAGGCCTGGATCAGATCAGGAACGGTTTGGGCAGGCGTGAGGATAACGGCTACATCGATACCGTTAGGGAGTTGCTCCATGGAGGTGAGTATCCTTCTCCCATAGAGAACCCCATCCTTTCTCCCCACTAGATGGATTTCTCCATTAAATTGGAACTCGAAGAGGTTTTCGACAATATTCCTGGCGAGATTGTCAGGTCTTTCTGAGACGCCGACCACCACCACCGATTTCGGATAGAAGAGCTGGTTCACTGTAAGTCCTCCACTCAGTAGATTAATTGATAAATTTATCGAATTCAATGGGCTTGAATAAATTGTATTTTAATTGACTTTTGTCGCAATCTGATATAATAAGAATTAACTTCTTTCTTTTAGAAGGGTTAAAGGGAACCTCTAAACGAAGGCGGGAGTTGGGTGATTTTAAAAATTTATAGATTCCTGCTTTCGCAGGGGAATTATTTTATGAATAAATTTTTATTATTTCAAAAGGAGGTACCCTTTTGAAAGATTCTGAAAGAAGGATTCTTAAAGATCGCCGAAAGATTCCTCCTTCTTTATTTAGCCGATATACTTTTTGGAGCCGTCGAAAGAAGATTAGAAGAAAGGCTGACCAAGAGATCACGGGTTATTTGGATCGAGGCGGGTTATCCAATATCCGTATTCCCATTCGAGTTAAACTTTCAATTGCCATCACAGCAGTCATTTGGCTCACCATTTTGATCCTAAGTATCGTTATTCTTGCCAGGCAGAAAGACCAACTTTATTTGCAGACTATTAAAACGGGTAAAGTGAGCCTAAACTATTTTGCCAACAATGCCAGTATTCCTCTTTTGAAGGATGACATTTTGCGATTGAATACATTGATTAAAGAAGCAAAATCAATAGAGGGTATCCTTTATGCCATAATTGTAGACAGGGAACGGATTATCAAAGCCCATACTGACCACAGCCAGATTGGATTACCCTTCCAGGGATTTAAAACATCTGAACAAGTGAAGAAGGATGGAGATGTGATTTACTATAATTACAAGCTTCCCGACGGTCCAGATGTTTTAAACTTGTCAAAGGCCGTCACGTTTCAAAATAAGGAATTAGGAGAGGTTCATGTAGGTGTCTCTCTGGATTTCATTAAAGACCTTATTTATCGAGAAAGTGTTTTTATCTTCATTATGAGCCTATTTATTGTTCTATTAGGAATTTCAATTGCCATCTTGCTTGGATATAATTTCTCCCGTCCTATTTTAAAGTTGGTTTTAGCCACCAAGGAAGTGAGTAAAGGAAACTACGAATATCGAATTGAAATGCCCCGGAAGGATGAATTTGGATATCTGGCATCCGCTTTTAATTTCATGATCGGGGAGCTTTGG
>CAKZKY010000014.1 GCA_937124575.1 uncultured Pseudomonadota bacterium
CTTTTCTAAAAATTGGAATAGTGAAAAGAAAGAATGATGGAAGAATGGAACGATGGAATTTTGGACTCTTCTTGTATCGGATTAAGAAGATTTAACCCATTATTCCATTTCCCATTATTCCAATATTCCATTAAAAGAATTCTCCGATCCACTCCTTCATTCGCTGGGTGACTTTGCTGAAGACATTTCCCTCGCCCACTTTAAACCGGCTTTTGGCCATATTCCGGCTTCCATAGAGGACGAGGCCCACGCCGGTGGCATAGATCGGACTGTTGACCAGATCGACCAAGCCCCCAATTCCAATGGGGGTGCCTCTTCGAACAGGCAGATTAAAAACCTGCTCCGCCAATTCAGGCATCCCTTCCAGAATGGCACTGCCTCCGGTAAGGATCACTCCAGAGGCGAGAAGGTTTCCATAATCCATCCTCACCACTTCATCGCGAACCAGTGAAAGGATCTCTTCGACTCTCGGTTCGATAATCTCCGCAAGAGTCTGCCTCGAAAGGATGCGGGGTTTTCTTCCCCCGACACTCGGGACTTCGATTGTTTCGTCTTTACGGACCATCGAAGCAAGCGCACATCCATAACGAATCTTGATCTTTTCAGCCTCCTCTACAGGCGTTCGAAGACCTACGGAGATATCATTGGTGATATGACTTCCCGCTAGTGAAAAAACAGCAGTATGTCTGATCGAGCCGTTTGAAAAGATGACCAGATCGGTTGTTCCCCCTCCAATATCCACGATGGCCGCTCCTAATTCTTTCTCTTCCGGACTTAACACGGCATCGCTCGAGCCCAACTGTTCCAGGACAATATCATTTACATCGAGACCAGCACGATTGGCACATTTGATAATATTCTGGGCAGAAGTAATGGCGCCGGTGACGATGTAAACCTTTCCTTCCAATCTCACTCCAGACATTCCAACCGGATCCTTGATACCGTCTTGATCATCCACGATGTACTCCTGGGGAATGATATGAATGATCTCGCGATCCATAGGGATGGCCACGGCACTCGCCGCATCAATCACTCGTTTCACATCATGCGACGTGATCTCCCTGTTCTTGATGGCGATCACTCCGTGGCTATTGATCCCCTTGATATGTCCTCCTGCAATACCAGCATAGACGGAAGTGATATGACAATCGGCCATCAACTCAGCCTCTTCGACCGCCTTCTTAATGGATTGGACTGTGCTTTCGATGTTGACGACCACACCCTTTCGCAACCCTTTCGATGGAAAGGTTCCAAGACCAATGATGTTGACCTGACCGTTAGATACCTCTCCGACAACGGTGCATATTTTTGTCGTCCCGATATCCAATCCAACAACCAGCGAATCTTTCTTACCCATGCTCCCTCACCTCTCTTCTAATTTGGCTTGCGGATCATCTTCCTGACCACCATCCGCTTCAGGTCAGTGCAATCGATCGAGGCTGGGGTGATTCCCCGTTTCTGAAGGTCCGTCCAGATGAGAGACATCCTCCTCAACTTCTCTTCAAAGTGATCCCATCCCATCTTCACCTCGATCCCTCCGACCTGTGTGAAACATTGAATCCCAAATGTCCTCTCCATCCGAATCTCTGAAATTTCCTCAAGCGGAGGTGCCTTTTCCTGAGCAGCGATCCTTATGAATTCGAGGGCTTTCGTGATCATCTGCTTCGCCACGTCCGGCTCTTTATCGAAAGCCTGCCGGCTCAAACCCGTGAGAAACGGAAAATTATACTCATCCCGATCTTCTACTCTCGAGAAGATCACTCCTTTTGAATCAATATAAAAGGGCTCCTCCAATTGAAGGATGGCCATTGGTCTTCTCTCCACGATATGGATCGTCACCCGATGAGGAAAAATCTTTCTCACAGTCACATGATCGATCCAAGGATGAACCTCCACGCGCCTGGCAATCTCCTTGAGCGAAAGAGCAAAGAGATTGGGCGCCCCTTCGATGGCGGCAAGGGAGAGAATGGTCTTTTCCGGAATCTTGTTGCATCCCTTGATCTCGACCTCTTTAACTCGAAAAAGGGAGTCTTCGAGAAGGCAACCATACAGTTGGTGGCTCGCAAAGGAGAAAAAAAGGAGAAGGAGGAGAAGAAAGGCAATTCGAGTCGATTTTTTCAACATTCCCTGAAACTTTTCGAATCCCTTCACGCCTTCCTCTTTTTCCGGTCTGAAAAATTTTTCCTGGTTCATATTGGCTTTTCGCTCTCTGTTTTTAACGACGCCCCTAAAAGGATGCGCTCCGCCAACTCCCCAAAAGAGATACCCACATGCTCTGCCGCTTTGGGCAAAAGGCTTGTCTCGGTCATTCCTGGCATCGTATTCACATCGATGACGAAGGGATTGCCTTCTTCATCCGTCATCAGATCAACCCGGGCACAACCTGAACAACCTAATGCTTCAAAGGCTCTGAGGCTAATCTCCTGGGCATGAAGATACTTCTCTCTTGGAATCCGCGCTGGAATGATATACTCCGTCTCTCCCTTTGTATATTTGGAGTGGTAATCATAAAATCCGCTCTTGGGTGCGATCTCGATAATTGGAAGTGCAATATCATTGAGGATGCCCACGGTGATCTCTTTCCCTTTCATAAAGGCTTCAATCAGAATCACCTCATCATACTTCCCTGCTTCCTTGATGGCCCGGAGTAGTTCCTCCTCCTTTCTGACGATCGAAATTCCGATCGTTGATCCCTCTCTTGCTGGTTTCACCACCAAGGGAAGAGGTAGAGATATTTTCTGCATTGGGTCCTTCTCGATCTCCTCCCTTTTAAAAAATTCGAAGGCAGGTGTTTCGATCTTCTCATGGACAAAAATCTTCTTTGCCATGACCTTGTGCAGGGCAAGAGCACTTGCCAGGACGCTCGATCCGGTATAGGGAATCCCCATCATCTCCAGCATTCCCTGAATCGTCCCATCCTCTCCATACCTTCCGTGAAGGGCAATGAAGGCAATCTCAATTCCTTTCTTGATCAACTTTTCTGCAATGTCACGCCCCACATCAATGGCACAGGCGTTATAACCCTTCTCCAGAAGGGCTTTGTGGATCGCCTTTCCTGTCCGGAGCGAAATCTCCCTTTCCCGGGAAAGCCCTCCCATCAGAACACCGACCTTTTTCTTCTTAAATGACGATTCCTTCATCGATTGCCGCTCGAAATTGCCAATCTTTATTCCGCAGCCCGCATTCGGCATTCCGAAATCCGAACTATGGTTCACCCACCACCTTCACTTCCCTTTCCAGGGAGATCCCTTTCTTCTCGTAAACCTCTTTCTCCACCCATTCGATGAGACGGAGGATCTCTGCCGCGCTTGCCTTTCCCAGATTGATAATAAAATTGGCGTGACGTCCAGAGACCATGGCCTGCCCCATTTGAAAGCCTCTTAAACCGACCTCCTCAATCCACTTTCCTGCAGGACCCTCTTTCGGGTTCTTAAAAATGGACCCTGCACTTGGATGGTCGAGAGGCTGTGTTCTCTTCCGCATCTCTGAAAAGGTCTTAAGCCGTTCAATAAGCTCCTCTCTTCTTCCTTCCTTCAGGCGGAAGCTTCCTTTCAAGATGATCCATGAGGATGGTAAGTTCAGTCTTCGATAGGAAAACTTAAGTCTGGACCGAGACCGTTCCATCACTTCTCCGTCCTCTTTCATCAATGTGACGGAGTGGACGACATCTTTTAGCTCTGCTCCCCATGCGCCTGCATTCATGGCCAGGCCACCCCCCACTGTACCTGGAATGCCAAAGAAGGGCTCAAGTCCGCTAAGGCCTTTCTGGATGGAGAATCGAACCAATTGTTGAAGCGTGCAACCCGCCTCAGCTTCCAGAAATTCTCCGTCCCTCTCGATCTTCTTAATCCCCTTAGTCAGACTGACCACCCAGCCTCGAATGCCTCTGTCTCGGACGATGAGATTGGTTCCTTTTCCCAAAACAAATACGGGGATCCCCTTCTTTCTGGCATGCCGGATTATCTTCCTCAGTTCCTTTAGATCCATTGGAAAGAGGAGGCAATCCGCAGGCCCTCCCACTCTAAGGGAGGTATACTTTCTCATCGGCGCATCGAAAAGCACTTTCCCCTGGATCAACCCTTTCGTCTCTTTTTGATAATCCTTAACCACGGATTCCATTTTAAATTGAAGATTGCGGAGTGCGAATCTATTACAAAAATTTGAAATCCGCATTCCAAAATCTGAAATCAGAGTCGTTTCACCAATTCCTCAGCCACCTGCCAGATATCGCCTGCCCCTAAGGTGATCACCATATCTCCAGGGACAACAACTTTGAGAAGATGGTTGACAATCTCCTTCTTGTCCGGAATATACGTCACATCCTTATGGCCGTATTCCCGAATCCCTTCGAAAAGCGCCTTTGCCTCCACCCCATCTATGGGGTCCTCTCCGGCCGCATAAATTTCGGTCAGAACAAGAGCATCCGCATCATAAAACGAAGAGAGAAAATCCTGAAAAAGAGCCTGTGTCCTCGTATAACGATGCGGTTGAAAGACAGCGATAATCTTTCTCTTCCATCCTGTTTTCGCTGCCTTCAAAGTAGCCATGATCTCTACAGGATGATGGCCATAGTCATCCACAACCAGGATTCCCCTCTTCTCTCCTTTGATCTGAAACCGTCTCTGAATTCCGCTGAAATGTTTCAGGGTCTCCTGAACCACCTCAAAGGGAATTTCGAGTTCAAAGGCCGTGGCCACCGTTGCCAAGGCATTATAGACATTATGAAGGCCTGGCATTCGTAGGCTTAACCTTCCGATCTCTCTCCTTTGATAGAGCGCATTAAAGGTAGTCGTGAGCCCATCAAATTCGATCTCTTCTGCCTGAAAATCGGCCTGAGTCGTCAATCCATATGTCGTGAACCGCTTTTTTAACTTCGGGATAAGGCTCTGCACATTGGGATGGTCGAGGCAGAGCACAGCCAACCCAAAGAAAGGAATCCGGTTTAGAAATTCAAGAAAGGCCTCTTTGATCTCTTCGATCCCTTTATAATAGTCGAGGTGTTCCGGATCGATGTTCGTCACCACAGCGATGGTAGGCATAAGCTTTAGAAAGGAACCATCGCTTTCGTCCGCCTCAGCAACTAAAAATTCTCCTTGTCCCAATTTGGCGTTGCTTCCGATGCTGTTAAGCCTTCCTCCGATCACCACTGTTGGATCGAGCCCACCAGCCCCCAAGACCGTTGCAATCAGCGAAGTGGTTGTGGTCTTACCGTGGGTCCCAGCAATGGCTATGCCCACTTTCATCCTCATCAATTCCGCCAACATTTCAGCCCTCGGGATGATGGGAATGAGTCTCTCCTCGGCCACTTCAATTTCAGGATTGTTTGGACGAATGGCAGAGGAGACGACCACGACATCCGCCTCTTTTAGATTCTCCCTCCGATGGCCGTAACGGATGTCACACCCCAGAGTCTCAAGCCTCCGGGTAACTTCTGTCTCCTTCAGATCCGACCCACTGATCCGATAGCCCAAGTTTAGGAGGACCTCGGCAATCCCGCTCATCCCAATCCCACCGATGCCAACAAAATGGATGTTTTTAATCTTTATCTTTCGATACATAATAGAGTTTGAAATGAGCTTCGAAATTAAAAGTTCGAAGATTTAAGCCTCATGGTTCACTGTCTTACCAGCTCATAGCAGTGATCCACAATCTCTTCGGCCGCTTTCGGACGCCCGACCCTTCGGATCGCCTCCTCCATTCGCTCTCTTTCTTCTTGATGATAGAAAAGCTGAAGAATCATCTCTGCGAGCGAGATTCCTCCTAATTCTCGATCCCCGATCATCTTCGCTGCCCCCCGATCCACCAGCTTCTGAGCATTGATCCATTGGTGGTTGTGGGCAGCGTAAGGATAAGGAATAAGAATCGAGGCCTTTCCGCACACGGCCAACTCCGAAACCGTACTCGCCCCGGACCGACAGACCACCAGATCAGCCCTCCGATAACAGCGTGCCATCTCATCGATGAAAGGCATCACTTCTGCTTCGAATCCTTTCTCGGCATAGCCCTTCGAAACGAAGGCGAAATCTTCTTGGCCGGTCTGATGAATGATTCGCAAGGACGATCTCAACTCCTTCAGGGCGTCGAGAGCATCCATCATGGCCGTATTGATTCGGTGTGCACCAGCACTTCCTCCGAAGACGAGGAGAGTGAACCGATCTCCTCTCTCTCTCAAGGATGCGGAGGCGACGATCTCTTTTCGGATTGGATTGCCAGTCACAATGGTCTTCTCTTCCGGAAAATACTGCTTGGTCTCTTCGAATGAGACAAAGACCCTCTGACTGAATCGCTTCAATAAACGATTGGCCATTCCCGGAATCACATTCTGTTCATGGATGGCCCTCTTTATTCTCAGCAGCAAAGCGGCCAAAACCGTTGGCCCAGAAGCATAGCCACCCACCCCTAACACGAAATCGGGCCGAAACGATTTCAGGATCGTTAAGGCCTCGGAAATGGCTTTTGGCAAAGCCCAGACCGCTCTCAATTTCCCTTTAAACGATCTTCCCTGGATGGGCATGGCATGGATCATCTTTAAAGGAAATCTCCCATTGGGTAACACTCTGGCCTCAATGCCCCGCTCTGTCCCGATGAAGAGGACCTCATTTCCTGCTTCTCTTTCAACAAAAGCTTCGGCAATCGCCATGCCTGGGAAAAGATGTCCTCCGGTACCTCCTCCTGCAATCACACACCTCATCTTCGTTCCGCATGGGTTGAGAGGTGGAGAAGAATTCCCAACCCGATGAAATTGGCAATCAGGGATGTCCCTCCATAACTGACAAAGGGCAGGGTCAATCCTTTCGTCGGAAGCAGCCCTAGAACCACCCCCATATTGATGATGGCCTGAATCGAAATCATTAAAGTGATCCCTAATGCCAAATAGGAGCCGAACTTATCCGGAATAGAGATTCCGATCTGGATTCCCCTGAATGCCAGGATGAAAAAGAGGATAACGACCACCATCGCCCCTACCAATCCCAATTCCTCTCCAACGATGGAGAAGATGAAGTCCGTGTGTGGAGCAGGAAGAAAGAAGAGCTTCTGCCTTCCTTCACCCAATCCCAATCCGAAGAGACCACCAGACCCGAATGAGAGAAAAGATTGGATGATCTGAAAACTGGTGCCAGTCGGATCGTCCCAGGGACGGATGAAGCCGATCAGCCTCTTATAACGGTACTCCGCGCTCATCAGAAGCCCATAGATCACTGGAACCGCCAACAGTAAGGCACTGGCAATATAAATCACCCTTGCACCGCTGACGAAGAGTAGAATAAAGACCATGACCGCCAGAAAGAGGGCTGCTCCAAAATCAGGCTCTTTGATGACCAGCCCGATGACCAAACCGGAGAGCAGAAGTGTTGGAAGAAAACCAAATGAGAAACTCCGGATCTTCTCCTCTTTCTTGGTCAGGAAATAGGCTAAAAAGATGATCAAGCCCAATTTGGCAAATTCCGAAGGTTGAAAAGTGAACCCGCCGATCTTCAGCCATCGCATCGCCCCACCTGCTCGATGCCCAATGCCGGGAACCAAAACAGCGATAAGCAGCAGCACAGATATTCCAAAGATGGGATAGGCCAACTGGTTCAGTATCCTGTAGGGCAAAAACATCATCAGGATCATCAGAAAAAAACCAACCCCTGCATACAGGGCTTGCCTCTTCAGAAAGTAGTAAGGATCGCCAAACCTTTCCCCCGCAAGAATTGCACTCGTGCTGTAAACCATCACGATTCCAATCCCCACCAGGGCCAAGGCGACAATCAATAGGACGTAATCAAATCTTCCTCTCGACCTCATAGGATTAGTTCGGAGTTCGGAGATGGGGCTCAGAGTCAGGATTTTTTTAAGCTCCGAACCAATGACTCCGAACTCGTCACTCCGCCTTTTTAAAGGCGGAGCACGGCTTTCTTAAACACCTCTCCCCTCTCTCTGTAATCCTTAAACATATCGAAGCTCGAACAAGCAGGGGAAAGCAAAACGACCTCTCCTCTCCTGGCTGTGCGGTGAGCCAGCACAACCGCCTCCTCCATCGTCTCTGCCAGCACTGTATCGGTCAACCCTCCAAGCTCCGAAGCCATTCTCTCCTTTGCCTCTCCGATGAGAATCATCCGCCTGACACGACCTTTTATCCATTCTCGCAGGGGAGCCAGATCCGTCTTCTTATCCTTGCCACCGGCAATGAGAATGACTGGATTCTGAAAACTCTGAAGCGATTTGACCACGGAACCGACATTCGTTCCTTTTGAGTCGTTATAGTAGAAAACGCCCTCGATCTCCCGGACGAATTCGAGACGGTGTTCCAATCCCTTAAACTGATCGATCACCCTCTGGATCGCCTCACTTGAACTTCCGAACCACCTTGCCGCAATCACAGCGGCCATCATATTTTCGACATTGTGAATCCCTTTCAGGGGCGATTCCTTCAGTGAGTATATCTCTTCTTTCCCGCCCAATCGGAGAAAGATATCTTCCCCATTGTAAAAACTGCCTTTCTCAACCCTTTCTTTTAGGCTGAAGAAAAATGTTTCCGGTTTTATTTTCTGCGCATATCGCATCACAATGGGATCGTCCCGATTGAGTATCGCGATATCCTCAGGGGTCTGGTTCTTAAAAATTCGGATTTTTGCTTCAATATAATCTTCGTATCTCGGATAACGGTCGAGATGATCTTCGGTGATATTGAGCAGGATCGAACACCTGGGCCGAAAGGTATCGATGCCCTCCAACTGAAAACTGGAGACCTCAACGACCAGAATCTCCCATTGACTTTTCCCATCTGCAAAAAGGATTAACGGCTCACCCACGTTCCCACCGACTCCGACCCGCTTCTCTCCCTCCTTCAGCATCTCACCAATGAGCAGGGACGTCGTCGTCTTTCCATTAGTACCAGTGATCGCAATGAGAGGGACTTTGATGAATCGGTAAGCTAATTCCAATTCGCTGATTACAGGGATGCTCCGATCCAAAGCTTTCTGAACGGCCTCAAGGCTCGGATCGACACCTGGGCTGAGAATGATCAGATCTTGTCGGAGAAAGTGATCGAGCGTATGCCCACCCCACTCCATCGAGACAGACATCTCTGCCAACGCCTGGGCCACCTCTTTCATCTCCTCTTTGGGCTTCACCTCTGATGTGCTGACAATGGCTCCTCTCTCTTTGAGGAACTTCACCGTGGCCAGCCCTGTCCTCGCCAAACCCACCACCAGAACTTTTCTGCCACGAAGATTCATAACTCTAAATGGAATGATGGAATGTTGAAATGATGAAATAATGGGTATATGGCTTCCCAACCCAGTATCCCAATGTTCCACTCTTCCAATAGTCCACCTCCTATCTCAGTTTCAGGGTGCCGATGGCGATTAATCCCAGGATGATGCCGATAATCCAGAATCGAACGATGATCTTCGGCTCTGCCCATCCCTTTAATTCAAAATGGTGATGAATGGGAGCCATCCGGAAAACCCTTTTTCGACGTAATTTAAACGAGATCACCTGAATGATGACTGAAAGCGTCTCGGCCACAAAGATCCCCCCAACGATCACCAGGAGAAATTCCTGTTTCGTGACCACTGCGATTGTTCCCATGGCCGCTCCCAACGCTAACGAACCGACATCACCCATAAAGACCTGAGCCGGATAGGTATTGAACCAGAGAAAACCGAGTCCGGCACCAAGAAGTGCTCCACATAAGATGGTCAGTTCTCCACTCCCTCTCACAAAAGGAATCTGAAGGTAACTGGCAAACTGGTAATGTCCGGCTAAATAACAGAAGAGGACAAAGGTGCCGCTGGCGATTAAAACCGGTCCGATCGCCAATCCATCGAGCCCATCGGTTAGATTGACCGCATTGGCTGTACCAACGATAACGAACATTCCGAAGAGGATGTACCAGTCTCCAAGATCCGGCATGATCCGTTTGAAAAATGGAAAGATAAGTCTCGAATCGTGGTTCAAGGTATTGAATAAAATCCAGCTGACGATCAGTCCCATCGCCACCTGGATGGGGAATTTATATCGGGCTTTAATACCCATGCCATTCTTATCTCGAACCTTTTTGTAATCATCGAGAAATCCAAGAGCTCCAAATCCCAATGTCGTTGTGAGCACGATCCAGATGTAGGGGTTCCTCAGGTCTGCCCAGAGAAGTGTCGGAATGAGCAAGGCCATCAGGATGAGGCTTCCTCCCATGGTGGGCGTTCCGTTCTTAGAGATGTGCCGCGATGGAACATCCTCTCTGACGACCTGTTTGATCTGAAAAGACCTCAACTTCTCAATGACCCAGGGACCGATGATAAAACTGATGAGCAGGGCAGTCAGAATCGCATAGACCGTCCGTATGGTGATGTAGCGGAAGACGTTGAAAAAGG
>CAKZKY010000015.1 GCA_937124575.1 uncultured Pseudomonadota bacterium
TAACATTCTTTCAAGACCGCATCAATAATTTTTGGTATGGTGGCTTTAACTTCGTCGCTTAATTCCATTCCCCAATCGAAAATTTTGGGTTCAATCCCAAAGATCACTGTTTCCACCTCATATCCCATCTTTTTAGCCATACCCAGAGATTCCAGCAAACCGATTTCATGGAGTGAGATCGGTTTCTCGCCTTTAGGGATAAGGTCTTCGGGTTTACATTTATAAACTGTACCTATCTCTCCACCTGCCTTCATTGCGTCGATGACAATCATCTTTTTTACGCCTTCAAGATAGGAAGGTAGATCCATCGTGAAGGTACCAATATCCAGCAGTTCGATATGGGCAGGCAGTGGCATCTTTTTCATCTCCTCAATGACATGGACACCAATGCCTTCATCTTTATAAAGAAGGTTTCCCATCCCGACGATTAAAGTTTTTTCTGCCATTGCCACTTTATAAAATAGAGAGGCTGCTTGGGCAGACCCGAGCAGCCTCAAAGGTCGATTTCTACTGAATGAGATTTAAATCACTTTGAACTCATAGGCTTTCTTGGTGTCGGCGTGCAACACGTGCACGGCACAACCCAGTCAGGGGTCAAAGGCGCGGACGACCCGCACTATATTAAAAGGATTTTTCACATCCTTCACCGGCGTGCCAACCAGCGCCTGTTCGATGGGTCCCAATTGTCCTTTGTCATCCCGTGGACCAGCATTCCAGATGGTGGCACTGCAGACCTGATAATTATCAATCTTATGATCCTTGATCGTAATCCAGTGTCCAAGTGCGCCTCTTGGGGCTTCGCTAAAACCGAAGCCTGTCGCCTCCTTTGGAATGTCGGCTTTTTTAAAGGAAGGCGCTCCAGGTTTGAGTTCCATGATCCATTTATCCATAGCATCGGCGACTAACTTACACTCTTCCGCCCTTGCTGCAATCCTTCCCAAAATCGAAAATGCTTTATCTCCGAGGTCTCTGAAACGGATCTCTTTCTTTGCATCCACCCCTAAGAATTTATTGGCATTCTTGCTCAGGACAGGATTGGTCACCCACATTCTGGCAAGAGGGCCTGCCTCATGGGGTAGGTCCCGATACCTTGGAGCCTTAACATAGGAGTAGCCGGTCTTCTTTTCCGGAGCAGGGACGGTCATTCCTTTGCCCGGATGAAGTCCGGTGGTTTTGTCATCATACCAGGAGTATTTGACATACTCTTTAATCTGGTTCTGATCAAATGGGAGATCTTTGCCTTCGGTATAAGATCCCGGTTTAAGCAAAAAGTTCTTTTCATCATCGTCCAGTGGGAAAACTCCAAAGGAGACAAGGTTTTTACAGCCTGTTCCGACCTCGAAGAGGTCTTTATAGGCTCCAGCCACAAGATAGACCGTTGGGAGATAGGTATCGTCTATAAAATCTCTAATCTCCTTCAGTCTCCACTTAAAGGAAACCATCTTGTCCACTGTTGGAACCTCTGTAGCTCCTCCGACCACCATCCCGTAAACGTGAGGGGTTCTTCCACCAAAAAGAGCGACCATCTGGTGACATTTCTGCCGGATGTCAAGGGCCTTGATATACTGGTCCACTGCCACCTTGTTCGTCTTTGGATCGAGGCGATAATCGCCTTCGTAACGCGGAATGAAAGGTTCTGTATTAGGACCTTTGACATAGTCGAGCGCAACCAGGTGGTAGAAGTGAAGGATATGTGACATCAGGTAGTCCGCTCCAAAGATGAGATTCCTGATGATTCTCCCATTGGTCGGTGGTTTCACCTTAAAGGCATTATCAAGGCAGCGGACCGATGCAGTACCATGAGCTGTCGGGCAGACCCCGCAGATTCGCTGAACAATCTGAGAGGCATCCCGTGGGTCTCTTCCGATCAAGATGTTTTCAAAACCCCTGTAGAGCATGCCCCAGGATTTAGCATCCTTCACTTTTCCCCCATCTATATCTACCTCAATTTTGAGGTGTCCTTCTATTCGAGTAATCGGATCAATATATAATTTGGTCATTCAATATCACCTCCCTTCCTAACCTGTGGTCTTTTCATAAAAAGGAGCAAATCGGTCGGGATAACCCGGTTCCGTGCAACCCAGACAGAGCGAGTTGTGGATACACCAGTTGACATTATTGTTCCAACCTCTTTTCCAACAATCGGCAAACGATTCGGGTCCCTTGCAGCCCAGTTCCACCCGACATCCTTCTTCAGAGAAGAATTTGGCGAACTTCTTCTCCTCGTAATAGGAGCGATAGGGACAGTTGTCATGAACGTTCGTTCCAAAGAAGAGTTTAGGCCTGCCGTCAGAATCGAGTTCCGGAATTCCGAAGAGCAGAACATGAGCGATCGTACCGACCATCCAGTCAGGATGTGGCGGACAACCAGGAATGTTGATCACCGGTGTCTTGATCCCATTATCCTTAAAAAATTCCATCACCCCTTTTGCATCTGTGGGATTGGGTTTACCTGCCGGGATTCCGCCATAAGCTCCGCACTGGCCGAGTGCAAGGACAGCGGCTGCTTTTGTCCCAAGATCTTTCATCATCTCGACAAAAGTGACCTCTTTCCCCTTCAACTTTCCAGGGATACAGTATCTTCCACCTGCACCCGTGGCGACGGACCCCTCAACTGCCATGAAGAACTTACCCTTATTCTTGTCGGCGGTTGCGTAAAGATAATCGAATGCTTTTTCTCCAGCAGAGGCCATTACCGTGGGGTGGTATTTGAGGCTGATGATCTTTAAAAGCACTTCTGCGATGTTCGGATGGACTGTATTGAGCAGCGATACAGAGCAACCTGTGCAACCACTTCCCTGAACCCAGACCACAGGTGGATTTCCTGCGGTAGCCTTCTCCATGGCAGCCACGATCTCCGGAATGAGGCTTCCGGATACGCTAATGGCCGCCCCTGTTGCCCCACAGAGTTTTAGAAATTGCCTTCTCGAAATAGACATCGTTTAATCACCCCTTTCCTAAAAAGTATTTTTTTAATTCGAAGATTATTCGGAGAATCGAAACAGGAAACCACCTCCTTCCAAAAGATATTTTAT
>CAKZKY010000016.1 GCA_937124575.1 uncultured Pseudomonadota bacterium
ATCCACCCCTTCTCATAGGGGCTTGAATTGATCAACTCAGGAGAGTCCTCAAGTTCCTCATTAACTGCTAAGACTTTGCCAGAAACAGGGGCGTAAATCCTTCCTACCCATTTTCCCGATTCCATAGAACCACATGGTTTACCTTGCTCAACGACCTTTCCGGTGGAAGGCATCTCTACGAAGACAATTTCGCCTGCCAACTTCTGGGCAAAGTCGGTGGTACCGACAATCACTGCCTCGCTCTCCACTTTCGCCCAGAAATGTTCTTTGTGATAGTAAAGATCGTCAGGGAAGTTATATCCTTCAATTTCCATGAAAAGCCCTCCTTTCAAAGTTTTCTGGCTATATACAATAAAAATCGTAAGTTAACAAGTTTTTTTAGGCCCATTTCATTGAGAAAGGCTTGACCAAACTGCATAAATATTTTATACGGCTTCGAAATTTCTTCACAAATTTTTTAGATTAATCCGCTTGCGAATTTGTGATAAAAAGAACATTTAAATGTTGACTTTTCACCATTAGCATTGCATTCATATATTATGATCTATTCGAAAACCCTTGATCCAGATTT
This sequence comes from uncultured Pseudomonadota bacterium, assembly GCA_937124575.1. Classification (GTDB taxonomy): domain Bacteria; phylum Desulfobacterota; class BSN033; order BSN033; family UBA1163; genus RBG-16-49-23. The sequence goes on from CAKZKY010000016.1 coordinate 572, forward strand.
TAAGCATCTCATTTCAAAAGAGCCTGGCGGTGAGAGGATAAAGAGATGTTTTTCGTGCGGTACCTGCACGGCCAGCTGCCCTGTCAGGGAGGTTACAGACCGCTACAACCCAAGAAAGATTATTCGGATGGCTCTCCTGGGTATGAAGAAGGAGGTTCTCTCAAGTCAATTCATCTGGTTATGCTCCTCCTGCTATACCTGCTATGAACGATGCCCTCAGAATGTCCAGATTCCTGAGTTAATGAATGCGATAAAGAACATTGCTGTGAGAGAAGGTTATACGCCACCTGTTATGAAGGCCCAGATTGACCTTCTCTCTTCCCATGGACGTCTTCTCGAAATCACAGAGTTCGAGAACGAGAAGCGGACCGAATCGCAACTCCCCCTATTACAGAGCAGGATCGAAGACGTGAAGATGATTCTGAAAGAACTTGGACTCTATCATGAAGAAGAACGGGAACCATCCTAAAAATAACGTCTATACACTTTTCCTCGGCTGTACGGTTCCGGTCAGGACCTTGAACTATGAGATCGCAGCAAGAAAGGTGGCTAAAGCCCTTCACATCCAAATTGAAGACATCTCCGACTTCTGTTGTTGCGGATATCCTATCAAATCAATCAGCCATCATGCCTACCTCCTGATGGCAGCAAGAAATTTGGCGTTGGCTGAGGCCAAAGGCCACTCCGTCTGTACCCTCTGTAGTTCCTGCGGTGGCTCGCTTGCAGAAGCAAACTACGAACTTCAAGAAGATAAGGAGCTCCGAAAAAAGATCAACGAAGACCTCTACCGTTGGTTTAGATTGCGTTACGAAGGAGAGGTCAACGTTTTCCATTTTGCCCGCATTCTCTATCAAGAGATTGGCACCAGGGAGATTGAAGCCCGTGTAAGGGCTGATCTCTCCTCGCTTCGGATTGCGCCCCACTACGGCTGCCACTACACCAAACCTTCAGCCATCCATGGCAGGCCAGAAGACCCTGAGAATCCTAAAAGCCTTGACGAGTTGATCCGAGCAACCGGAGCCCAAGTCCTTAACTACGAAGACAGGCTTTCCTGTTGTGGCGGAGGGGTTCTGGCTATGGATGAGCAGGTCGCCCTGGGAATGGCCCAAAAGAAACTGGACCATATCCATGTACAACAGGCAGATGCCATGGTCCTCATCTGCCCTTTCTGTAGCGTGATGTATGAATCGAATCAGAAGAAGATCGAAAAGCTCTTTCAAAAGGAGTACAAGCTACCGGTCCTCTTCTATCCCCAGCTCTTGGGTCTGGCACTTGGGTTTGAACCGGACGAGTTAGGGCTCAAGATGAATCGTATTAGAACGACCGACCTGACGAAAAAGATTGTGAGGAAACCTGACTGAGATGGATTTATCCCGGGAAAAACCAGTCGGCGCAGTGCTTGTGGTGGGTGGAGGAATTGGGGGAATTCAAACTTCCCTCGACCTTGCCGAATCGGGCTTGAAAGTCTATCTCCTCGAAAAAAAGCTTAGTATCGGGGGCACCATGGCGCAGTTGGATAAGACCTTTCCCACCAATGATTGCTCCATGTGCATCATGTCCCCCAAATTGGTCGATGCAGGTCGCCATCGGAACATTGAAATACTCACCAATGCCCGAGTCGAGAAAGTCGAAGGCCAACCCGGAAGATTTAAAGTCCTCATTCAGAAGAAGGCCCGTTATGTAACGATCGAAGATTGCAAGGCCTGCGGTGAGTGTGCAAAGGTCTGCCCGATCAAGATCCCGAACGATTACGAGCAGGGCCTGGTGACTCGCGCAGCCATCTATCAACTCTTCGCCCAGGCCATGCCCAGTGCCTATGGCATTGACAAAAGGGGCGATCCGCCCTGCCGCGCTGCCTGTCCCATCCATGTGAATGCACAGGGCTACATCGCACTCATCTCAGTAGGCAAATTTGAGGAAGCCCTTGCCCTGATTCGAATGAAAAACCCCTTTCCAGGAATCACTGGCCGCATCTGCACCCATCCCTGTGAATCGGCCTGTCGAAGAAAAGAGGTCGAGCAACCCATTGCCATCGACGGCATGAAGCGGTTTGTTTCGGACTTCGAAAAAGAGGATAAGACCGACCTTTCTGTTCCACCTGAAAATGGAAAGAAGGTCGCCATCGTAGGATCTGGACCCGCAGGCCTTCTGGCTGCTTGGGATCTAAGGAAGATGGGCTATGAAGTAACCATCTTTGAAGCCCTGCCAGTTGCAGGCGGCATGCTGGCTGTGGGGATTCCCGAATACCGCCTACCCCGCACTGTGCTCAACAAAGAGATTGATTACCTCCGACGCATGGGCGTAGAAATCCGGCTCAACACACCTATCGGCAAGGACCTCTCGCTCCAGGACCTCAAACGCCAGGGCTATGATGCCATCTTCATTGCCACGGGTGCCCATGTGAGTAGAAAACTCGGTCTCGAAGGAGAAGAGGCCTCAGGTGTGATCCATGCCGTCGATTTTCTTAGACACGTCAACCTCGGACAACCAGTAAAATTGGGAGAGAAGGTCGTTGTCATCGGTGGAGGGAATGCCGCCATCGATGCTGCCAGAACAGCCTATCGCCTCGGAGCAAAAGAGGTGACCATTGCCTACCGCCGAACCCGAAATGAGATGCCGGCTCAACCTGAAGAGATCGATGAGGCCGAGCATGAAGGAATTAAGATCGAATATCTTACCGCTCCAGTCAAACTTCTCATCGAAAAAGGAACGATCAGAGGAGTGGAATGCCAGCGGATGGCCCTCGGTGAGCCAGATGAATCGGGCAGGCCCAGACCGATTCCCATCCCGGGTTCAGAATTTACGATTGAAGCCAACACCCTCATTCCTGCCATTAGCCAGGAACCTGATCTCTCTTTTCTCGATGAGAAAGATGGAGTCCAAATCAATCGTTGGGGAAATATCGAGGTCGACCCTCTCACCCTCGAAACAGGTCAAATGGGTATCTTCGCAGGAGGAGATGCCGTCACTGGTCCCCAGACCTACATTGATGCCATGGCCGCAGGCCGAAAAGCAGCCATCTCTATTGACCGCTATCTAAATGGTGAAGATTTAAGGATCGGTCGCGAGGCGGAAGGACCCAAGAAGGACTACGTTCTCGCTGATATCGAGGAGATTCCCTGTCGGCCAAGGGCCTCTCTGGTGACGCTCCCTCTTCAGAAAAGAAGAAGTTTTGATGAAGCCTGTCTGGGAATCCGAGAAGAAGATGTGATCCGGGAGGCTGAACGATGCCTTCAGTGTGCAGGATGTTCAGAGTGTCTCGAATGTGTGAAGGCTTGCGAAGCAAAGGCCATCCATCACGAGATGAGGGATGAGCAGATCGAAATCGAGGTGGGCGCCATCATCCTCTCACCGGGTTTCGATGAGTTCGATCCCTCAATCAAAAGCGAATATGGCTATAAGCGTTTCCCCAATGTGGTCACGAGCATCGAATTTGAGCGCTTCCTTTCTGCCTCGGGGCCCTTTAAAGGCGAAGTCCGAAGGCCCTCAGATGCTTCCCACCCGCATCGTGTGGCTTGGATCCAATGTGTAGGCTCAAGAGACTCCCATCTTGGCAAGGGATACTGCTCATCGGTCTGCTGTATGTATGCCACCAAAGAGGCTGTCATCGCTAAAGAACACGCTCCCAATATGGAAGCGACCATCTTCTTTATGGACATGAGGGCCTATGGAAAGGATTTCGATAAGTATATTGAGAGGGCAAAGAAAGATTATGGCGTCCGATACATTCGCTCCCGTGTCTCCCATCTTAAGGAATCTCCAGAGACAAAGAACCTCATCATCCATTACGAGACTGAAGATGGAAAGATGGTCTCTGAAGAGTTCGATCTCGTCGTTCTCTCCGTCGGTTTTGAACCGGTGAGGGAATACCGGGAAATCGCAGAGACATTCAGAATCGAACTCAATCCCTATGGATTTATTAAAACAGACTCCTTCCATCCACTCCAGACCTCAAGGCCAGGGATTTATGTCAGCGGTGCCTTTTCGGGTCCAAAGGATGTTCCTGAAACCGTAGCTCAGGCCTCAGCCGCCGCTGCCGAAGCCTCTTCACTGCTTTCTTTGGCAAGGGGTACATTGGTCACAGAAAAAGAGTATATTACTGAGAGAAATGTGGACTATGAGGGGCCTCGCATTGGAGCCTTCATCTGCCATTGCGGGATCAACATCGGAGGCGTAATCGATGTGCTGTCTGTCGTCGAATATGCACGCACCCTTCCCTATGTTGTCTATGCTGCAGAAAACCTTTACACCTGTTCCCAAGACACACAGGAAGCGATAAAAAAGGCCATTGAAGAGCACCACTTGAACCGGATCGTTGTCGCCTCCTGCACGCCAAGAACACATGAGCCTCTCTTCCAGGATACGATTCGGGAGGCTGGACTCAACCGTTACCTCTTTGAGATGGCCAATATCCGAGACCAATGCAGTTGGGTCCATATGCACCATCGAGAAGAGGCAACAGAAAAGGCAAAAGACCTGGTTCGAATGGCCATTGCCAAAGCCGCTCTCCTCGAACCCCTTCCCACACAGAAGGTCGAGATGAATCAGAAGGCCCTGGTCATTGGTGGAGGCCTTGCTGGAATGACGGCAGCCCAAAAGATTTCTGAGGCGGGGTTTGAAGTCTACCTCATCGAGAAAGACTCCCAATTGGGAGGCAAAGCAAACCACATCCATTACCTTCTCGATGGCGATGGGGTTCAACTCCAACTGAAGAAATTGATCAAACAGATAGAGAAAAATCCCCGAATCCATCTCTTCAAGAGAACGACGATTGAAAAGATCGATGGGTTTGTTGGAAATTTTAAGACCCACATTAGAAATAGCAACGGCTCCAAGACGATCGATCACGGGGTCATCGTTGTAGCAACGGGAGCAGAAGAATATCGGCCAGAAGAATTTTTATACGGCCAGGACGCCAGGGTTATTACTCAGAAAGAGCTCGAAAAAAGGATCGCCCTTCAACCTGAATCGCTTAGGGACGTGAAAACTCTGGTCATGATTCAGTGTGTGGGATCGAGGAACGAAGAGAGGCCTTACTGCAGTCGAATCTGTTGCTCCGATGCCATTAAAAATGCGTTGAGGCTGAAGAGCATCTATCCCGAGATCAATATCTACATCCTCTATCGAGATATCCGTACCTATGGGTTTAAAGAGGATTTCTACGAAAAAGCAAGGGAGATAGGCGTCCTTTTCATCCGTTATGATCCGGAGCGGGAACCAAGGGCAGAGAAAGGAGCAAATGGGCTTGAGGTCGTTATTCATGAGCCAATCCTTCATGATGATCTTTTGATTGAAACCGACCTCCTCGTTTTGAGCTCGGGAATCGTTGCCCCACGCGAGGAGAACGAACGCCTCTCCAAAATGTTGAAGGTCCCGCTCAATGCGGATGGATTCTTTCTTGAGGCCCATATGAAGCTGAGGCCTGTAGACTTTGCCACAGAGGGAATCTTTCTTGCAGGCTTGGCTCACAGCCCAAAATCGATCGATGAGAGCCTTTCCCAGGCAAATGCTGCAGTGGCACGAGCTTTGACCTATCTGACAAAGAAAGAACTCGAAACGATCGGCACCATTTCGGAGGTCAATGAGAAGACCTGTATTGGATGTGGGCTTTGCGAAAGCCTCTGCCCTTATCAGGCGATTGAGGTCGTGGTCAAACGGACGGCTGTAGGTGAAAAAGCGGTTGCCCAAGTCAACAAGGTCCTATGCAAGGGATGTGGGGTCTGCACCGCATCTTGTCGTTCAGGTTCGATCGACCTTAAGGGTTTCAGCACAGAGGAGATCGTCACCCAGATCACGCATCTGGCAATGGGTTGAAGGAATGAACTCCCCCTGCCCCCTCTTAACCTGAGAGAGGGAAATCCCTCCCCTTAAAATAAGGGGAGGAAAGGAGGAGTTATGAGATGAGGTGTTGAGTAAGTGGAGAACGAATCAGTAAAGACATGGGAACCAAAAATCCTCGCCTTTCTCTGCAACTGGTGCTCCTACGCTGGAGCAGACCTTGCAGGAACATCTCGGATTCAGTATCCACCGAATATTCGGGTCATCCGGGTTCCATGCTCTGGCAGGATCAATCCCCTCTTCATCCTCAAGGCCCTTCAAAGTGGGATGGATGGAGTGCTCGTCTCAGGATGCCATCCTGGAGACTGCCATTACCTCTCCGGGAACTATGTGGGAAGAAGAAAGTCAGCAACCCTGAAACGGTTTCTTGAATATCTGGGAATGGAAGAAGGAAGAGTTCAGTTCTCCTGGGTGTCTGCAGCGGAAGGGGTGAAATTCTCTCAGGTGATTCAGGAAGTCACCGAGGATGTAAGGAAGTTGGGACCGTTGAAGAAATTTAAAAAAAGCTCGGAGTCGGGAGTTGGGAATTCGGAGTAGACCCCGTTGGAAGCTAAACTTCGCACGAGGGCTTTCTAACGGGATAAATAACTTTCAGAATGATACCCCGAACTCCGAACCGATAATACCGAACTTTATTAAAAACCATGATCCAACAGAAACTTAGAGAAAAGGCAAAAGAACTTCTTTCCAATAAGACCGTTGATCTCATCATCGGGTATGGCAATTGGACCCTCCCTCTGAGGACCACTCCTGTCTTTATAAGAACACCCCAGGGAACAGAAAGTCTGGTTTGGAACTCCTTCTGTGAAAACAATCTGGTAACCTACCTCCATAAGTTCAGCCGTTTTAAGGTTGGTATTGTCGTAAAAGGTTGTGACGCTCGATCCGTTCTGGCTTTAAGTCTCGAAAAGAGATTCTCAAACCAAAAGCCTCTTCTTATTGGAATTCCCTGTCAAAGAATCGTGGATCGGAAAAAGTTGAAGAAAGCGGTCAAAGGAGAGATTCTTAAGGCGGTTGAACAGGGAGAGCTACTCTTCGTCAAGGGAGAGGATTTTGAGGTCACCCTCAAGCGAGATGATTTTTTATATTCCGTCTGTCAGACTTGCAATCATCGCACACCACTTCAAGCAGATTTCCTGATTGGCGATCCAGTAGAAGAATCTCCTCTCTTGGATACCCATCCAGATGTCAGGGATTTTGAAAAAAAGTCACCAGAAGAACGTTGGACCTTTTTTGAGAAAGAGATGAGTCGCTGTATTCGATGCTATGCCTGCAGAGAAGCCTGTCCCATGTGTTATTGCGCAGAGTGTTTTGTGGATAGCTCTCGTCCGAAATGGATCGAAAAGAGCCTCTCCTCTTCGGACCTGGCTTTCTATCATATTGTCAGGGCTTACCACCAGACAGGGAGATGCTCGGCTTGTGGTGCCTGTGAACGAGCCTGCCCCATGGATATTCGGCTCACCCATCTCACACAGAAATTGAACCAGGAAGTCAAAGACCTCTATGGGTTTGAAACTGGAATTCAGCCAGAAATTCCTCCTCCACTTGCAACATTCGATCCAAAGGATGAACAGGGATTTATCAAATGAAGTTCAAATTAGATAAAAAGGATTTTGAAAATTTTCTGAATGATCTATTAGAAACCCATGATCTCTTTGCCCCTGTCCAGCTGACCGAAGGGGTGTCGGTATTCAAAAAGATTGAAAGACCCGAAGAGGTCAATCTGAACCAGCTCGTTCCCCAAAAATCTGCCAAAGAGGTCTTCTTTCCACAATCAGAGGTGATGTTCCGCTTCGAGATGACGAAGCATCAGGGCTCAATCGTTTCCAAGCACCAGATCGAGAGAGAAAGGGTAATTCTCGGAGCCCGGCCCTGCGACGTTGAAGCAATCTCCATCATTGAAAAGGTCTTTGTGGGAGAGGACTATACGGATCTCTATTTTTTCGAAAAAAGGAAGGAGACAACGATCATCACCCTCGCCTGCAATCAACCTCTGACCACCTGCTTCTGTTCCTCTACAGGTGGCGGACCTTTCCGACGAGAAGGTTCCGATATTTTCATGATTGATTTAGGCGATTCTTACCGACTCGAACTCCTCACCCAAAAAGGAAAGGCCTTTTCTAAGAAAAGGTTCTTCAAAGAGGCAAATTCAAAAGATATTGAATTGGCTAAAGAGCTTGAAGAAAAAGCCTCTCATAAAACAGATCGCTCCATCCCTTTGGAGGGTATAGAAAAACGTTTAGACCTAATGGTCGAAAGTCCGTTCTGGGATAGAATTCACGAGAAATGTATTGGTTGCGGCGTCTGCACATTTCTCTGTCCAACATGTCATTGTTTCGACATCACCGATGAAGTGGTTAACCTTAAAGGACAGCGCGTTCGGAATTGGGATTCCTGCCTCTTTCCGATCTATTCGCTCGAAACCTCGGGTCATAACCCCCGTCCAACCGGCAGGGAGCGAACCCGGCAGAGATTGATGCATAAATTCAACTATTACCCAAAGAACTTCGGCAAAGTGGCCTGTGTGGGTTGTGGTCGGTGCATCCTCTTCTGTCCAGTCCAGTTTGATATTCGGGAGGCAATCCGCTATGCCTCTGCCAAGAGAACCCAAGGCATGGAAGGAAGGCCCAGATAAAAGACCTATGAAGAACCCCTATCTACCCATCCCAATGATCGTCAAAAAAGCCCGGATCGAAACCTCTGACCGGATGCTCCGTACTCTCGAATTGACCTTTCGTAATCCCGAAGACGAAGAAAAATTTCGGTATATACCAGGCCAGTTCTGTGAGTTATCCATTTTGGGCAAGGGTGAGGCCCCCTTTGGCATTGCCTCCTCTCCAACGGAAAAGGGTTCCCTAAAATTTACGATTAATAAAGCAGGCGTTGTGACAACGGCCATTCATCATCTTGAAGAGGGCTATGAGATCGGCATTCGCGGTCCACTGGGGAATGGCTATCCTATTGACCTGTTTGAAGGGAAAAACCTGCTCATCATCGGCGGTGGCTTTGCTTTTACAACCCTTAGATCCCTGATCGCCTACTTCCTCCATCCGGAAAACCGTCCGAGGATAAAAGGGATCACGGTCATCTACGGAGCAAGAATGCCCGGTCTCCTGCTCTACAAAGAAGAACTTCTTGAATGGGAGAAACGAGACGATTTAAGATTGGTCATGACCGTGGACTGGGGAGACAAGGACTGGAAGGGAAAGGTGGGGCTCGTTCCCAATGTCCTCGAAGAAGTCGCCCCTTCCGCAGAGGAGACCTATGCGGTCATCTGCGGACCACCAATCATGATCAAATTCACCTTTCCCAAATTGATGACCCTTCGGTTTCCGAATGAACGAATTTTTACCTCATTGGAGAAGAGGATGAAATGCGGCATTGGAAAATGCGGCCGTTGCAATATCGGTCACCTCTATGTCTGCAAGGACGGACCGGTCTTCAGCTATGCTCAATTGGAAAAATTGCCGAAAGATTATTAAAACCATATAATTTCGAAATACGAAATCCGAAGCACGAAACAAATTCAAAGTTCGAATGTTCGAATATCCAAAACTCTTCTGAACATTTATATTTTTGGTCATTCGGAATTGTTTCGAATTTCGGGCTTCGATATTCGTGCTTAATCTTTATAAAAACAGGAGGAACCATGGACTACATCCAAGAATTGATCAAGATCGTTGGGGAGAAAAATGTCAAGACGGACCAGATCGAAAGGCTCTGCCATTCCAGAGACATGTCTGTCCACGAGGGGATTCCCGATGCCATTGTCTTTGCCAAGACAACAGAAGAGGTCTCCAAAATTCTTAAATTAGCCAATGACAATAATATTAAAGTCATACCCAGGGGCTCTGGCACAAGCACCACCGGAGCGGTGCTTCCCTGTTTCGGAGGAATCATCCTCGATGTGAGCCGGATGAATAAGATTAAAGAAATCCAGAAAAAGGATGGTTATGCCATCGTGGAACCCGGCGTCATCTGCCAGCAATTAAACAATGCCCTTGCTCCCACGCACTTCTTTCCACCTGATCCTGGAAGCGCCACCATTGCCTCCATCGGCGGAATGGTCTCTACCAATGCCAGCGGCAATCGGGCCATCAAATACGGGGCAACAAAAGATTATATCTTGGGATTGGAAGTGGTTCTGGCCGATGGACGGGTGATGAAAACCGGATCAATCGTTCCAAAAACCTCTTCGGGGTACGACCTTGCCCACCTCTTCTGTCGGGCCGAGGGAACCCTTGGAGTGATTACAGAAATAACACTCAGGATTCTCCCTATGCCCGAATACATTGCTTTTGCTCAAGCATGGTTTCCCACGGTTGAAGATGCAGGAAAGGCGGCTGAAGAGATCATCACTTCTGGAATCCCGCTCTCCTCCTGTGAAATTCTGGATCGACTCTCCATTGATGTGGTCAACAAGGCCATGGGTCTCAACATTCCTGACAATGTGGAATGCATTCTCTTTATCGAGATTGATGGAAACAAACAGGCTGTCAAAGAGAATATCCAAAAGATTGATCGTATTTCAAAGGAATGCAACGGCCTTGGTAACCAGTGGGATGATGACCCGGCCAGACGGTTAAAGATGTGGGCAGGTCGCCAGGGGCTGGTCCCCTCGCTCTCAAAAGTGCGAAGGGGAGCCAAGCTGATCCCCTTTGTTGAGGATTTTGGGGTCCCCATGTCCAAGATTCCAGAGACAATACGGGAGCTTCAAAAGATTCGCGAGAAGTACGACTTTCCCATCCCCATCTTCGGCCACATCGGTGATGGGAATCTCCATGCCACGCTCATCATTGATGGCCGGAACAAAAAGGAATGGGAAAAAGTAAAACCGATTGCCCAAGAGTTTATTGACCTCACTTTAAAATTTAAGGGAACTTTAACAGCAGAACATGGAATTGGAGTGGCCAAAGCCTCCTTTATCCATAAAGAGCTTGGGCTCAGCCACGAGGTGATGAAAACGATCAAGAAAGCACTTGATCCGAAGAATATCCTCAACCCAGGGAAACTGGGTTTTGACGATGCCGTCAAAGATATTTTTGATCCATTTACATATCAACCATTTGTTGAAACACCAGACCAGATTAAAAGTTTTGGTCAGGACGTTGACAATGAGATCTTCGCCTGTATCAACTGTGGGTTCTGCCGGGCAGGTTGCACGGTTTATGCCCAAACCGGTCTCGAATCTGAGAATGCCCGCGGTCGGGTTATCCAAGCATACTATATGATGAAGGGCATGCTCGAACCCTCAAAAGAGGTAGCGGACAAATTCTATCTCTGCACGACCTGCCTCAACTGCAAGGCCACCTGCCCTGCTGGCGTGGTCGTCTCGGATATAGTCGAAGCCGGACGCAGAAAATTGGTCGAGGCCGGATTTCTTCCGGAGATTCATAAAACACTGATGGAAAATCTGAGAGCAACTGGAAACCCCTTTGGAGAACCGAGAGAGAAACGGACCGATGTCTACCCATCCACTTTTCAGCCCAAGAAAGGACCAGTGGACGCTCTCTTCTTTCCGGGCTGTGTGGCTTCCTACCAGGATATCAACCTCGTTCCCAATCTCATGAATATTTTTGACAGGGCTGGAGCCTCTTATACTGCCCTCGGTAAAGACGAAAACTGCTGCGGCTATATCTCCTATCTTGTCGGAACTGAAGAATTTAAGGAAGTGGGAAAAAAGAACGTCGAGGCCATCTCAAAAGTTCAGCCCAAACAGATCATCACGACCTGTGCGGGTTGCTACAAGACCTTTAAAGAACTCTACCCTAAACACCTCTCTTTCAATGTACCAGTTGTCCATGCCATCGATTACCTCGACCAATTGATTCAGGAAGGAAAACTGAAACTCAAAGGGGTCAACGATATGAAAGTCGCCTACCACGACCCCTGCGATCTGGGCCGCCATCTCAACATCTTTGAACCTCCCAGAGAATTGATTAAGAAGATTCCTGGAGTGACCCTGATCGAATTTAAGAATAACCGCCTGCTGGCTAAATGTTGTGGGGGCGGTGGAGGAATGAAGGCTTTCAACACCGAACTTTCCGGCGAGATCGCTTACCAACGCATGCTTGAAGCCCTTGAAGTCGGAGCAGATACAGTTGTCTCCGCATGTCCGGCCTGCAAGGCCAACCTCCAGCTCGCTGCCGCAAGATTGCGTAAGGAAAAGAAGGGCAAGATCAAAGTGATGGACATCACAGAACTGGTGGCAGAGACAATGGCTTAATTAATGTAACTGTGTCCGTGTCCGGTCACGTAAACCGGACACGGCTTTTTATGATTTGATCTAATGCCGAAATCTGAATTCCCCCAACTTGGTCGGGGCAAGTGCAATTGGAACCGCCAATACCGGCTTACTGTTGCCCCCCGAGATCTCTCAACCTCTTATGTCATGGGCTTTATAAATTGCAATATTGCAAGCCAAACCCCTGAACCGATTACTTCTTACTGAAGCGTATTGGCTGTAGGGAAAAAATAAGGCCAAACCCGATGGTGGCCACAAAGAGAAATCCCCAAAAGGCAATTCCATAGCTTCCTGTTATATCAAACAAAGAACCTGCGAAGATGGGGCCAATAAAACCTCCCACGGTGCCTGCAAAGACGGCAACGCCAAAGAGAAGACCATGCGACCGAATCCCGAAGTACTCGGCAACGATCGGTGAAATCACGGTGAAGAGGCCTCCGTGGGCAAATCCATACACCACTGCAAAAAGGTAGAACATCCAGAGTTCATTTGAAAATTGAAGCCATAGGAGCATGAGGATGAGCAAGACAAAACATAAGATCATCGAGCGCCGATTGCCGATGCGATCAATGGCACTGCCAATGGAAAACCGCCCCACGATGCTGGCCCCGCCGATGGCCGAAAGGATCGTGGCAGATGCTTTCGGTGAAATACCCACGTCAATGGCGTGTGGGACAATATGGACCATGATGCTCATCAGGCAGAAACAGGCTGAAAGGTTGGCAAAGAAAATCATCCAGAACGCTCTGCCTCTCATTACGGTCCATAAGGATTCCTCTTTTTCACGAAACCCACTCCCTGATATTTCAGCCGGAATATTGTCCGGAAAAAGTCCCATACGAAAAGGATCGTGGCGCAAAACCTGGGCGATGAGCACAAGCAACATCATTCCCACACCCCCGATAATCGCATAAGCCTGTCGCCATCCTACGCCAACGATCAGAACATTTGCTAAAAAGGGAATGAGCATCTGTCCAAATCCCGTACCCATCTTCACGATTCCTGTCATAACCCCTCGTCGTCGAACAAACCACCTTGCCGTCGTATTCAGGGCAATGACATCCACGGCGCTCATTCCCATGCCGAAAAAGAGGCTGTAGAATAGATACAATTGCCATGGGGCGTGGATCGTGGAGACGAGAAGGAGTGAACCGCCAAAAAAGAGTCCTGCCGCTGTCATTAAGAAGCGTGGGCCAAATCTGTCAACCAGTTTGCCGACGAAAATCCCTAAACCACCTGAGATGAGAAAAGCCAGGGAATGGGCTCCCGAGAGCATTCCCCTTGACCAGGTAAACTCTGCAAGGAGGGGTTTAAAAAAAACACCAAAGGCCACATAACTGCCGACTCCGATTGCTTGAATCCCAGCACAGGCCGCAATGATGTAGTACCCATAGAAAAATGAGCGTCTCTGCATAACGAATGATCCATCGTATTAGCCCATGGACGTTTGGATCAACTTCTCCTCCTGTTCAAGAACTTTATGGTGTTGATTTATCCCGAACGACCTATTCTTGTCAATTGAGGGATGGATGAATTGACGAAATATGGATAATGGAAGACGATCCAGGTGTTTGGTAACAGACTTTCCAGGAAAGACCGAAAAACGACCGCTATCGATTAAATGAAACTCTTTTGGTATCTCCGCTTCCCCTCATCTGCCTTCTCAATGGGCAGACCAACTTTTTGGGGGATGACACCGGAGCATTAAAGAAACTCTCTCCTGCCTTCAAATACGCAATTAATTATGCCTGGCCCCAAGGGCTTGCCTCCTGACCCCTCAGATGTTCCGATGTTCCGGGCGTAATGTTGCTTGTCACCGTGACTTTTTTTCGATAAATCTTTCGGAATGATTCGACTCCGTCAACAGCCTCCCCTCGTGCATCCAATACCGCAAGATCAATGTCCATGTCAACAAAATAGACCTAACCCCAGAGCTGTGATTGGTCGAGGTTCGGTCAAAAGGTCGGTTGTCCACATCATTTAGAAATCTCCGTAACAGTTGAAATTAAAATCTTTTCTATTATCTGTTGCGTTTTTAATATTTTGTCTATACACAACACATAAAACCTATTGACATGTTTATGTTTTTATAATAGAATGGTATCTATCCGAAACAGATTCTTTGTAATTTGTGTTGCGTTTTCGATTTATCCTTCAAACGCAACAGGCGAAATGCATTAATATTATTGATTTTTTAATTGTGGGGATAAAAATGCGAAACAGCATTTCAGAAAGATTCGATCTCCTGCAGAAACTCGGAGGATTGCCTGAGCCCGAGGTTATCAACGAAGAATGGCTTTACATCCTGAAGGAAGAAACCCGAAACTCCATTTTAATAGAGGGATTCTTTGTTTCCGAAGAAGAACTTGAAGAGGCCCTTGCGAGTGGGAACCCTCTCAAAAGGAATCAAGAAGAGGCCCTCAATTATTACAGGGCCGCAAGATTCTTATATGGACTCTCTTATGAAAATTACAGGAGTAAGAAATTTTTATTTGGTATTCCACTCATACGGCAGACGAGCAAAACGATTGGAGAGAAGGGGGGATTCAGGAAAGGAGATTCGAGGATAGCAGGAGCCAAAATTGTTCCGCCTCCCGGACTCTACGTGAATGACTGGATGGTTTTTTTTGAGGAACATGTAAATCAAGGATTTTTGCGGGAGAATTTTTTCAATTTTTTGGCAAAACAACATGTTCTATTTGAGGCCATTCATCCCTTTGACGATGGTAATGGAAGGACTGGGAGAATCATCCTGAACTACTTCCTCATTTCCGCTGGTTATCCTCCTGTCATTCTGAAGGGTGACGAAGAGAATAAGAAAAAGTATTACAGGGCGCTTGAACAGGGTGATTCTGGATTGAGGAAGTTGACTGAAATCCCATTCTCTCGTCAAGATGTTCGAAATGCCCTGGAGGATATGAATGTGTCTTTGCTGGAAGATCTTTTTTCGGAGAGTTTAAGAGGGAGTATGGACAGGATTTTAATAAGGCTTTTGGAAGAGAAAGAGCAACTGAAACTAAAACCTGCGCAAGAGGTCGGAAGAGCTCTTAATTATTCTCCGGACAGCATCAGGACTCTTATATCCAGAGGGAAATTTATCGCAGTTAAGAGGGGAAAAGAATGGTTCACGCATGAAAAGCTTTTATTGAAGAGAAATAAAATTGATTCAGATGAACGGTGATTACATTTCCAAATGCAATCAGGTCCTAAGAATATATAACGTTGGTTCAAATACAACTTAACCATCACCGAAACACCCCCAATCCTTCTTCTGGAAAATCCTCAAACCTTCAATCGGTGCAATCGCTGGCATAACTTCGAACCTCTCGTATCGCGCAAAGTGCATAGCGAAAAGACAAAAGACCATTCCTTTTTTAAGAATAGCTTTTGTTGAGAATATCCCTGAGATCTATCCCCCATCGGAATTTGCCCCCAATTTACCAAAAATGGAAATTGATGGCAATCTTTTTAGCATTTTCTGTGCCAAACCAATTGATTTGCAATCTCTTGATACTAAATCAGGTTTTAATTGGGATGACTGGGCCGGTGAAAAACTGACTAAAAAGAACTGGTTTTTACCCCGAACAGACCTCTTCAATTCCCACTTCTAAGAAGGGATATGGGGGG